>NZ_JBSVQM010000030.1:0-40343 GCF_054863625.1 Clostridium sp. Marseille-QA1073
ATTATTATAAAGAATACATGTGGAGATGTTATGAAGATAGCGGAAAGTATCAAAATTCATAAATAAAAACTGCTGGCATATTTATCTTGCCAACAGTTTATCAATTATAATTAATTATTTTGTTCCGAAAAGTCTATCTCCTGCGTCTCCAAGACCCGGTACTATGTATCCTTTATCGTTTAATTTTTCATCAAGTCCTGCTAGATATACATCAACCTCTGGATGAGCTTTGTGAACAGCTTCTACTCCTTCTGGTGAAGCGACTAAGCACATAAGTCTTATATTCTTAGCTCCTCTTTTCTTTAATGCAGAAATTGCATCTATAGCTGAACCACCAGTAGCTAGCATTGGATCTGTTACAATTACGTCTCTTTCCTCTATATCCTGCGGTAATTTGCAGAAATACTCTACTGGCATTAATGTTTCTTCATCTCTATACATTCCTATATGACCTACTTTAGCAGCTGGTATAAGTTTAAGCATTCCATCAACCATACCTAATCCTGCTCTTAATATTGGAACTATCGCAAGCTTCTTTCCTGAAAGCATTTTACAAGTTGTTTTACATATTGGAGTTTCTATCTCAACATCTTCAACTTGTATGTCACGAGTAACCTCATAAGCCATAAGCATAGCTATTTCTTCAACTAACTCTCTAAAATCCTTCGCACCTGTATTTTTATCTCTTATAATAGCTAATTTGTGTTGTATTAATGGATGTGTTATTTGTATTACTTTACTCATGAATTTTGCCTCCTACTTGTTGTATTTTTTTTCTATTTCTGTAATTTTATCAATTCTGTTTTGATGACGATTGCCTTCAAATTTAGCATCTAAGAAAGTATCAACTATATCAAGAGCTAAGCCCTTACCAACAACTCTCTCCCCTAAAGCCAATATATTTGCATTGTTATGTTCCCTTGTTGCATGTGCGCTAAAAGTATCACTGCAAAGAGCTGCTCTTATTCCTGGAACCTTATTTGCAGCTATACTTATTCCTATACCTGTACCACAAATTAATATTCCAAAATCAAAATTTTTAGCTGCTACTTCCTCAGCTACTTTTAATGCGTAATCTGGATAGTCACAAGAGTCTGATGTGTTAGTTCCAAAGTCCTGCAATTCATGCCCCTTAGCTTGTAAATGTTTTATGATTTCATTTTTTAAGCCTAATCCACCATGATCACTACCTAATGCTATTCTCATATTTGCACCTCCGAACTTTATTGTTTTCTATTTATTATTATAAAAAAAAGATATTAGTTAAATACTAGTATCTTTTTTTATTTTCTCAATAAGCAATAGAACATTCTCTTCTAATTCATTAAAAGTTTTAGAATATATGCCAATGTCTCCTCCAAAAGGATCAATTACATCTCCTGACTTTCCTATATACTCATTGAAGGTAAATACCCTGTCACTAAACTGGGGTACCTCCGTAATTAAATAAGTTTTCATATAGGTTGTCATAGTTAAAATCAAGTCAGCTTGTTCTAATATATCAATATTCAATTGAACTGCATCTCTATTACTAATATCAATGTTATACTTATTTTTTAAGAGATTTGAGGTATGTATTGAAGTTTTAGAAGAAGGATTAATAAATAAACCTGCTGAAATTGCAGATACATTTTCTAATTTGCAATGATAATTGAAAAGCGCTTCCGCCATATTACTTCTACAGGTATTTCCCGTACATATAAATAATATCTTCATAATTACTCCTCCCTTTAAAGCTTATATAATTATACTAAATAATCTTAAAGTAAATCAAAACTTTAATATAATTTTTATTCTCACTCTCTAATTTCAATTTTTTTAATCATAGATTTATTATATCAAAACCAGCACTTTTGTTTAATCTATTCATTATTGCAAGGCCTACACCTTCTTCTGTAAATGCCTCACAAAGTATAACATCAACATCACTATGATCAAAACTTCTTAAAACTTTAAATAAGTTTTTTGCTACATCCTCTAAATTTTTTCTACTTCCTAAAGATACTACAGTACCTAGTTTATAATTTTCTATAGTTTCATCTGTAGCTATTACTCCTACCTTTTTATTATTTTCTATATAATTTAACATCATTTCGTTGATTTTTGCAATAGTTTTTTTAATATCTCCTCTAAAAACTTTTACTGGAGCCTTAGGTGCATAGTGTCTATACTTCATTCCCGGCGCTTTAGGTTTAAATTCTTTTGTAGGTTTTGAAGTTATAATAGGATCTATATAAACATCTTTATCAATCTCCCTAAGCATTTCTATAGTTATACCACCTGGCCTTAATATGCAAAGTGGTGATGATGTGCAATCTACAATAGTAGATTCTAAACCTACTTCACTTCTATTACCACCTAAAATGTAATTAACTTTCCCATCCAAATCTTCTATACAACTCTCTAAATCAGTAGGACTAGGTTTGCCTGAAATATTAGCAGAAGGTGCTGCTATAGGAGTATTGGATGCCTTTATAAGCTCAAGTGCTATTTCGTTTGATGGCATTCTTATACCTATGGTTGAAAGGTTTGCACTGGTAGCCTCTGGAATTATATCACTTTTTTCAAATATTATAGTTATTGGTCCTGGCCAAAACTTATTCATTATTTCTTTAGCAACCTCTGGTACATTTTTGACATAAGGAGATATATCAAAATCTGCTACATGAACAATAAGAGGATTATCTTGAGGACGGCCTTTAGCAATAAATATCTTTTTTACTGCTTCTCTATCTAATGCATTTGCTCCTAATCCATATACAGTTTCTGTAGGAAAAACTACAGTTCCTCCATTTTTTATCACATTCCCTGCTTCCCTTATTATATCTTTATCTATATTTTCTTCAAATAAATTTGCAACCTTTGTTTCCATATATTTACTCCCCTAAATTTTCTATTGTTTAAGGTATCTGAAAGAAGATAATAAATCAAAGATGTAAGTCTATTTTGCATCAGATAAGGCCTCAGGTTCTGCTCATAGTGGTGCTATGTGTGGATTCTGACAACGTAGTATGATGGAAAATAGGCTAGCATACTAATATATTGCTATATTATTTTTTCGAAGATACCCTAGATATCTGAAATAAAATAATAAGTCAAAGATGTAAGTCTATTTTACATCAGACAAGGCGTCAGGCTCTACTCATAGTGTACTATGAGTAGGTTCTATGAGCGTAGTATGATGTAAAATAGGTTAACATACTGGCTTGTTATTTTTTGAAGATGTCTAAATTACATTTAACATTATAAATCCTAAAACTATACCACCAAGTATTGATAAGGTAGTAGTAAAATCATCTGTTAGTTCATTACTTTCTGGCAGCATTTGACCAAAAATAACATAAAGCATTACACCGCTGGCAAAAGCTAAACACTTTCCTAATATTGCTTGTGAAATAGTTCCTAAAATAATTCCTAACCATGCTCCTATAGCTGTTGGCAATGCAACTAAAAAAGCGTAGAACAATATTTTAGAAGGCTTAACTCCTGAAATAATAAGAGGAGTTGCCATAGCAAGCCCTTCAGGCATATCATGAATTGAAATCAATATACTCATCTTTATACCTAAATCTGCTTCTTTTAAAAAACCAAATCCCATAATAAGCCCTTCTGGAAAATTATGAAGCATAATACCTAATGCCATTAAAAAAGCAACTTTCATATGTGTATCTTTATGAAGGCTTGTTTCCTTACTTAGCATATCCGTTAATAATATAATTATTATACCAAACAAAACGAACAACAATGTATTAATAAATCCATTATAATTTAAAGCTTCTGGTATTAACTCTAAAAAAACTATGGATACCATAATACCTGTAGCTATTCCTAAAATTGTTCCCATCAATTTTTTAGAAGGATTCTTTATAAAGACTCCTAAAGCTGCACCTAAAAGTGTTCCTGCAAGAGATACTAAAGCAGAAAATAAACCTACATAAATTACAGTTTTCATGTGCGTCCCCCTAACCCCATGACAATTAATAATTTACAATTCTAATGCTTTCTTTATAATGTATCTTTAAAAAGACTTAGTTAGTATATTAGTCTATTTTAGACACTGATGTAAAATACAAATCAGATTTTTAAATGTAAACTATAAACTATCATTACCAATTCTATTACTATCAATTTATTTTAGGTTAGGGAAATTTATTCTTATCTTCTGCATTCTTTTATTATTTCTACTGCGCTGTCAGTGAAAACTGCATTTACACACATCTTATATAAATACTCAAGTAAAATATACTTTTTAATTCCACCTTTTCTAATTATAAAGTAAAAATACGGATCTTCCTCTAGCAATCTTACTCTACTATAATATTTTGCTACTGTACGTTGTTTTCGCAAAAATTTAGGACTTATTTGATAAATCCTTTTATTTCTAAACTTTGATTTGGTTATAATCATAATATTAAAATATTTATCACTGGGAACAGCATGAACTATTGCAATCTTATCTATTATGATGTTATATTTAATTTTTAATATTCCTGTTTCAATAAAAAGTCTATCATCCTTCTGTCCAAACTCTAAATAATTTTCATTATATCTTATTAACATAGCTTGAAATATTAAAAATTCCGTTACTAATAAATATATAATAAAAAAGATATTAAACTTTTTAGAGTAAAATAATACCACTGGCAATAAAATAAAAATAAAGCCCATAGACAGCATAAACCTTTTATAAGATTTTTTTTGCTTCTTAAGAGCTTTATTTATGTCCATAATCTCACACTCCATAATAATAATAAATTAATTTAGCTAATTAAAACATAACAATTTAGTAAACATATTGTTAAAAATATTCTATTATCTAAACATTAAATTAGATATAAATAATTATTTATACTGCTATATAAGTAGTAAGTTAAAATATCTGATATAAAATATCAGTTAGTTACTTTTAAGATATCTAATTTTTAATCATTATTTCCCATTGCTTTCATTTTCTCTGCTTGGTCAGTTGTGATTAATCCGTCTAACATCTCGTCTATATCTCCATCAAGGAATGCTTCTAATTTATATAGTGTTAAACCTATTCTATGATCTGTTACTCTTCCTTGAGGATAATTATAGGTTCTAATCCTTTCACTTCTATCCCCTGTACCAACTTGACTTTTTCTATCTTCAGCTATACCTGCAAGTCTTTCAGCCTCTGCTGCTTCAAATAATCTAGCTCTTAATATTTTAAGCGCTTTTTCTTTATTTTTAAGCTGAGATTTTTCATCTTGGCATGATACTACAAGTCCTGTTGGTAAGTGAGTCATTCTTACTGCTGAGTCAGTAGTATTAACGCACTGTCCACCGTTTCCTGATGCTCTAAACACATCTATTCTTATATCGTTCATATTAATTTCAAGATCAACATCATCAACTTCAGGAAGAACTGCAACAGTAGCTGTTGATGTATGAATTCTTCCACTTGACTCTGTATCTGGAACTCTTTGCACTCTGTGAACTCCACTTTCGTACTTAAGCTTACTATAAGCCTTGTCGCCTTTAACCATGAATACAACTTCTTTGAAACCGCCAATATCAGTTTCATTTGCACTCATTACTTCAACTTTCCATCTATTTCTTTCAGCATATCTTGTATACATTCTAAAAAGATTTGCAGCAAATAGTGCAGCTTCGTCTCCACCAGCTCCTCCTCTTATTTCTATAAACACGTTTTTATCATCATTAGGATCTTTAGGTAATAATAAAATCCTCAATTCTTCTTCTAATGCTTCTATTGATTCATTAAGCTCTTTTATTTCTTCTTGAATCATTTCTCTCATTTCTCTATCTGATTCTTCATTTAGCATTTCTTTATTAGTATCTAAATCTTCTAAAGATGTTTTATATTGTCTATATTTTGTTACAATAGCTTCAAGATCAGAATGTTCTTTACAAAGCTTTTGCCATTCTTTTTGGTTAGCCATAACAGATGGGTCACTTATTTTGTTTGAAAGTTCATCATACTTATTTTCAATAAAATCCAATCTATCTAACATAAAATTATCACTCCGTATAATCAATTTAAATTTATCTAAAATCTAGTTTAATTTATCGTAAATACTTAAATACTATTATTCTACATCATATCATTATACCAATAAAATAATTTGTTTGCAATTTATGAAATAAAAATTTCACTGTAATATCTAAGTTAAAATAATTAGTAAAATATACTAGAAATTTTCTAAAATATTTGACCAATTACAACTCTATCATTTTGGTATAAATCTTTTAAAGAATAGATATTTTCAAACCCATTTTCCTTTAAAATCTTTGTCACTGCTTCTTTCTGATCATGACCTATTTCAAAGGCCAGATATCCTCCACTTTTTAAAGTATATTTACTTTCTAAAGTAATTGTTCTATAAAAGTCTAAACCATCCTCTCCACCATCTAATGCTAGATGAGGTTCATAATTTTTAACATCCTCCATTAAAGTTTCAATTTCGTCCTTTCTTATATAAGGTGGATTAGAAACTATCATATCAAAGATTTTCTTTTCTTCTATTCCTCTATTTAATAAATTACTATAGTAAACCTTACATCTCTCTCTTACCCCTAACTTTTCTATATTCTTTTCTGCTATCTCTAACGCTACTTTACTTATATCATAAAGAATAACATTTGAATTACTTATGTAATGTGCAATAGAAATTCCTATTGCACCACTGCCTGAACAAACATCACATATATATTTAAGATTATTTTCTTTTATAATTTTTATACATTCTTCTACCAATGTTTCCGTGTCTGGCCTTGGAATTAAAACCCCTTCTTTAACATGAAAATCTAACCCCATAAATTCTGAACTTCCTAGTATGTATTTTATAGGCATTTTTTCACTTCTAAGTTTTATAAGAGATAAAAATTCTTCTTCATCTTCTTTAGAGACCTCAATATCTCTATTCATCATTATATACAGTTTTTCTACCTTCAAAACATGGCAGAGTAAAAGATTAGCATCTATCATGTAACTTTCAATTTGATTGTCCTTTAATATTTCATAACCTTTAGTTAATAATGTTGCTATTTTCATAAGCTACCTCACTTAATGCCTCATCTTCTATTCCTTCCGCTTCTTTTAGAGCTCTTATTGCTACCTCTATCATTTCTAAGTCTGGTTCTTTTGTAGTTAGATTTTGAAGCATAAGCCCTGGTTTTGCAATAATTCTTGATAACTTACTTTCGCTTTTTCCTAAAAATCTTATAATCTCATAAGTTACACCAGATACTACTGGAAGCAATAATATTCTAGAAATAATTCTTTGTGATATTGATTCCCAACCTGTTAATGAAAATATTAATATACTTATAATCATAACTAGAAATAAGAAGTTTGTTCCGCATCTTGGATGTAATCTACTAAATTTCTTAGCATTTTCTGGTGTCAACTCTTCTCCACTTTCATAGCAGGCAATTGACTTATGCTCTGCACCATGATACATGTAAACCCTTTGTATATCCTTCATTTTTCCTATTGCAACAATATATATAAAAAATATAGTTACTCTTATTATTCCTTCTACCATATTTAATATTAGAGGACTATCTTTTATATAGTTTTTGGTAACATTAGCTAAAAAGGTTGGGAGTATAAAAAATAATAGTGTTGCAAAACCAAGAGATATTATTAATGAAATTCCAAGTATTATATCCTGTCCTTTATCCTTAAAGGTTCTCTCAAACCATTTATCAAATTTACTTTCTTCCGATTCTTCTGTTTCAAATAATGATGCTGAATAATTAAGGCTTTTTATTCCTATAATTAAAGATTCAATTAAAGATACAAATCCTCTTATTATAGGTAGAGATAATATTTTATTTTTTTTGGTGTTACTTACATAACTTTCACTTTCAACTTTAATTTCTCCATTAGTAACCCTTACAGCAGTAGCTATGCCTTTAGCTCCTCTCATCATAACTCCTTCTATTACAGCTTGACCTCCTACAGAAGTCTTTCTTTTTTTCAAGCTTAAATCCTTATTCACATAAACACCTGCCTATCTAATTATTTGCTTTATTTTAAAATATTTAGATTATTCTATAGAATTAAGATTTTATCATACAGTATGGTATAAACTGTACTAAAATATCACTAGTTATTTTTAAAATATTTTATTTTAAAAAATCAATTTAATATCTCAGGTTTAAATATATTTTCAATAAGTATTTAATTATTTCTCTCTCTCATACTTATCTTTATATTCGAAATAGCATTTTGGGCAAAGCGCCTCATATCCTACATTGTCTTCTTTATCTATAGCAATCTGTTCACCTTCAAAAACGAACTTTCCATTAATCATTCTTCCATTTAATAGAGCTTTCTTTCCACAATTACAAATAGTCTTCAATTCCTCTAAACTATGCGCTAAAAGTAGCAGTCTCTCACTTCCCTCAAAGCCTCTCATTTGGAAATCTGTTCTTAATCCATAACATATAGTTGGTATGTTCATTTTAACCGCAATCTCAAAAAGTTCATCAATTTGTTTCGCTTTAAAAAACTGTACCTCATCTCCTAAGATACAATCTATAGGGCCATTCTCTTCTATATATCTACCTATTTCATCATATAAGTTTACATCACTTGGTACCCAAAGGTCTGCTTCTCTTGTAACACCTAATCGTGAAACTACCTTATTTCCTCCTTTAGTATCAGTTTTAGGTTTTACTATAAGTACTTTCATACCTCTTTCTTCATAATTATGAGCTACCTGTAATAAGTTTGTTGATTTTCCACAATTCATAGCACCATATCTAAAATAAAGTTTGCTCATTATAATTACCTCCACTTTTTAACACAAAAACATAACTATAGGATCCCACAATGAAAATTTAACTTATGCATGATTTTAATTTCCATAATAAAATTTTTACCATGAATTAAAAATTAAGAATGAAAAATGAAGAATTATGGATAAAACTCCGTTGCTAACGCCTTTGGAGTTTTTTTAATAAATTTTATTTTAAGTTTTCACATTGAATTCCTATATATTATGATGTTTTCACTATTACAAAATCGTATAATTTATTTTAATCTATAATTAACTGTAAATCAAATTAAGCTTTAATAAAAATTGTTGGAAATTTCTACACTAGGCTTTAAATTTATTGACTTAAAGTTTTAAATTATGCTATAATCAAGTAGTTGACAATACGGGTAAGTATGTTCGAAAGAGGTGAAGATAATGAGAGAAGGAATACATCCAAATTACAATCATGATACAGTAGTTAAATGTGCTTGCGGAAACACTTTCACAACTGGTTCAGTAAAAGATGAACTAAAAGTTGAAATCTGTTCAAAATGTCATCCATTCTACACTGGAAAACAAAAGATTGTTGATGCTGGTGGAAGAGTTGATAAATTCATGAAAAAATTCAACATTAAAAGCGAATAGTAATGAATATATAAGGCAAGAAAATGTAGTTTCTTGCTTTTATTTTTTTATGGACAAACTTATATATAAAAGTCGTGATAAGCTATCACGACTTTTTACTTCATAATGAACAATTTTTAATTGTTCATCTCTATTTATTGCTTTAATAAATCTGTATTTTTACTTAAAATTTCAAAAAACTCTTTATTACTCTTAGTTTTTGACAGAAGATTTATAAGCTTTTCAGTTACTGCTTGAGAATTCCCCTCGTTATACATAAGCTTTCTAATACTATATGTAATCTCTAATTCTAATTTATTTAATAATAGATCTTCTCTACGAGTTCCTGACTTATATATATCTATAGCAGGAAATATCCTTCTTTCTTGAAGAATTCTATCTAAATGAACTTCCATATTTCCTGTACCTTTAAATTCTTCGAAAATCATATCATCCATTCTGCTTCCAGTTTCTACTAATGCCGTTGCAAGTATAGTTAAACTTCCACCTTCTTCAACATTTCTAGCCGCACCAAAGAATTTTTTTGGCATTAAAAGAGCACCAGTATCTAGTCCTCCAGATAAGGTTCTTCCTGTTCTGGTTATTGTAAGGTTATACGCTCTTGCAAGTCTTGTTAAACTATCTAATAATATTACAACATCCTGCCCCTGTTCAACCATCCTTTTCGCTCTTTCAAGTACCATATATGCTACTTTAGCATGATGCTCTGGCTCTTCATCAAAAGTTGAGTAAATAACATCTCCATGAATACATCTTTGCATGTCCGTAACTTCTTCTGGTCTTTCATCTATCAGTAAAACTATTAATTTGGTTTCTGGGTGATTTGTGGATATGCTTTGAGCAATTTTCTTCAAAAGAGTCGTTTTACCTGCTTTAGGTGGAGCAACTATAACTCCTCTTTGCCCTTTTCCGATTGGCGATATGATATCCATAAGTCTGGAAGATAAATCATTAGAATTGGTTTCAAGTTTGATTCTTTCTGTTGGATATATTGGGATAAGCTTTTCAAAAGATGTTCTTCTAGAAGCTTTTTCTGGATTTTCCCCATTAATACTTTGAACAAACAATAACGCTTTATATTTTTCGCCTTCTTTTGGTATTCTGACTTTTCCTTCTACTTCATCTCCAGTTTTTAAATTGAATCTTCTTATTTGTGATAGTGATACATATATATCATCTGGTCCACTTAAGTAATTGTTGGATCTTAATAATCCAAAATTTCCGTTATCACTTATCTCTAATACACCTTTTGCTGTGTCTGATTCATTTATTAACTCTCTAAGTCTCTCTTTTTTTTCTTGAGCTGTTTCAGTTTTTTCTTCTTCAAAATCTGTAGAATCTTCTTCTCTTTGAAGTTCCTTATTAGCTACTTCTATTCTACTATATTCAGGTTCTGCTACTTCTTGTTCAATTTTACTTTCCTTAGGGCTAATTCTCTCTCTTAAAATAATTCCTGATCTTTCTATTGATACTGGCGACACTTTTTTTATCTCTTGTATAAGTTCAGCTTTTTTAAACTTAGAAATATTTTTTATCCCTAAGCTCTTTGCAAGTTCCTTAAGCTCGCTAAGATTCATTTCATCTAAGTCCTTACTCATGAGAATTTCCACCTCCGAATTCTTAAATTATCTATTTTAAGTACAAAATTATTCTCTATGATACATATGTAAATATTGTTAGGTTAAATTATATCCTATTTAAAGAGTTTTATCCATATTTTTCAAGAAATAATTGGAATACTTTTAATACGTATTATAAATACTTGGTGTTTTATATATTTCTAAAAAACAACAACTATTAGTAAGGTTACAGTGCCTTATTATACATATACCATATATCTTTTGCAATATTTTTTCAAATGTTTTATTTGTTTTTTCTATTTTTATATTTCAAGTTTAATGATTTATTCTATTTTAATTATACTCCTTTTGTATTCAAAATAAGTTTATCTTAAAAATATATTGGACTTCATTACATAATATGAATAAAATGTAATTGTATTATATACATTTGTTGGAACTATTTTTATTTAAGAGGGGGAAATAAAATAAAATGGATTTTAAAAAATTAAAGAATATCAAGATTGCTACACTCACCATAATACTAGTAATTTTATCTAGTATATCTACTCTTATTTTAGGTGGAGATGGTACTCTAAGCATAAAAAAAATGAATGATAATTCCGTTAAATTATCTTCAAAATCTATTACATCACTTTCTACTGTAACAAATATGAGAGCTAACTTTATAAATCTTAGACTTTATGTATTAAAAAATATAACTTCTTATAATGCTGATTTGGAAAAGGCTCTAAATTCCCAAAAAAGTGATCTAGAAGATGAAATTAAAAATTACTTAAGCATAAATATGGATTCTACTGAAATGACTCTTTTTAGTTCATATAAAGATTTATTTAATGATTACTGGAATAGCTGGTTAGAAATTAAAGAAGATTTAAAGCAGGGAAAAACCATATCAACTAATAGAATAAATGATTTAAGCAAAATAGGAGATGATTTAGAAAACATATTAAATAATCTTAGACTTCACTTACTAGATAATGCTAATAATATAATTAATGAAAATAGTGAAGTGTATAAAAATACAATAATAAACTTTCTTATAATTTTATCAATAGTTATATTTATTAATATTCTAGCCTCAATATTAATAGTTTCAAGACTTAAAAAATCTTCTAAGGAAATGGTTGAACTTTTAGATGTATTCTCAAAAGGAGATCTATCTATAAAGATTAACGAATCCAGAAATGATGAATTTGGAATGATGAAATCTTCATTAAAATCAACTAAAGATAATATATGCGATATGATTACTGTAATAAAAGATAAAGCCCAATATATAACTGACGCTTCCGAGGTGTTATCAAATATTTCTAAACAACTTTCATATGCTTCTGACGGAGTGAGTGCTACTATTCAAGATGTATCAAAAGGTACTCTTTCACAAGCAGAAGATTTATTGTATATTACTACCTTAATGAATGATTTAAATGATGATCTTAATAATATGATAGAATCTATAAAGGAAGTAGAAATTAATAGTTTAAATATTTATATTAAAGCAACTGAAAGTAATAAAGATATGGAGAATCTTAATTTATCCATGAAAAACACCTCTGAATCCTTCTCTAAGCTAACAGACATAATGTCAAGAGCAGAAACATACTTATCACAAATATCTTCAATTACAGATTTAATTAATAGCATTTCAGAGCAAACAAATTTACTAGCTTTAAATGCTGCAATAGAATCTGCCAGAGCAGGAGAAGCAGGAAGAGGTTTTTCTGTAGTTTCTGATGAGATCAGAAAGCTGGCTGAACAATCTAAAACCTCTTCTCAAAAAATCAGCAAACTTATAGAGAATATTTCTATTGAATCAAATAAAATGTTAAAAACTGCTGATGATATGAAAAATGAAATAGAAAATCAAAAATCAAATATAGATATAGCCATTGAATCTTTTAAAGAAATCACAAAATCTGTTGAAGAAATGAGTCCTAGAATTGTAGCTGTTAATAATAATACTATTGACATTATAGATAAAAAGGCTTCTATATTAGATAAAATCCATTCAAGTTCGGCTATTGCTCAACAAGTTTCCGCTTTTTCACAGGAGATAGTAGCTTCATCTGAAGAAACATCAGCTTCATCTCAAGAAGTGGCATCTACTTCTCAGAATTTAGCTTTTAAAGTTAGAGAAGTTTTAGATCAGGTAAGTAAATTTAAGCTAAGATAACTATATTATCTGTTTTAAAAAAGATATACGGATGCACTATTTTTGAATTTAATCTATAGATTTATATAATTGTGTTATTAAATTATTAAAATTTCTACCTTATGTAATACGAATTGACTATTGACAATGGACAATTATCGATACTTCTCTTTTATAAGAGAAGTTTTCAATTGATTTCTTTTTTACGTAACATAGTCACTTTTATTAAAAAATCTATTAAAGAAATTAATTTGATTAAAATTAATTTCAATCATAATTGTCAATTGTCCATTTTCAATTCTCAATTGTTTTAAGTTCTCCTTATAAAATGGAGAACTTTTTATTTATCTTATTTTTCTTTAAGGGCAGCTTTTATAAAATTACTAAACAATGGGTGAGGTTTATTTGGTCTTGATTTTAATTCTGGATGGAACTGAGAAGCTACAAACCATGGATGCTCTTTTATCTCAACTATTTCTACTAATCTTTCATCAGGGCTTGTTCCACTTAATATTAATCCAGACTCTATTAATTGTTTTTTAAATTGATTATTAAACTCATATCTATGTCTATGTCTTTCGTATATCACTTCATCATTGTACGCTTCATAAGCTTTTGTATTTTTCTCTAATCTACAAGCATATAACCCAAGTCTCATAGTACCACCTTTTTCATCTACTTCCTTTTGATCTGGCATTAAATCTATTACTGGATAAGGCGTTCCTGGCATAAGCTCTGCACTATTGGCACCCTTAAGCCCTAATACATTTCTAGCATATTCTATGACAACACATTGCATACCTAAACATATACCAAGAAAAGGTATTTTATTTTCTCTTGCGTATTTTATTGATTCTATCTTTCCTTCTACCCCTCTATCACCAAAACCACCAGGCACTAATATTCCATCTACATCTTTTAAGTAGTCTTCTACATTATCACTTGTAACTTCAGAGGCATTTACCCATTTAACTTCTATTTTAGCATCATTATTCAATCCACCATGATTCAATGCTTCAACAATTGATATATAAGCATCATGTAATTCTACATACTTACCTACTAAAGCAATTTTAACATTTCTTTTCAAATTCTTAAGTCTATTGACCATGTCAATCCATTCACTATTATCTATAGGATTTGAATTTAACCCCAGTTTTTCACATACTAATGTATCTAATCCTTCATTATGTAACATTAATGGAACTTCATATAAATTTTCAGCATCTAAGTTTTGTATTACTGAAGAACCTTGTATATTGCAAAATAACCCTATTTTATCCTTTAAATCATTTGAAATTTCTTTTTCAGAACGACAAACAATTATATCTGGTTGGATTCCTATTGATCTTAGTTCTTTAACTGAATGTTGAGTTGGCTTTGTTTTAAGTTCACCTGCTTTTCCTAAATACGGAACTAATGTAACATGTATAAAACATACATTTTCTCTCCCAACTTCATATTTTATTTGCCTTATAGCTTCTAAAAATGGTAATGATTCTATATCTCCAACAGTTCCACCAATTTCAGTTATAACTACATCAACATCTTTTTCTTTTGCAACCCTATATACTCTATCTTTTAGTTCATTTGTTATATGAGGAATTACTTGAACAGTGCCACCTAAATAATCTCCTCGTCTTTCTTTAGAAATTACTGACCAATACACTCTTCCTGAAGTTACGTTATTATTTTTACTTAAGTTTTCATCTATAAATCTTTCATAATGTCCTAAATCTAAGTCTGTTTCTGCACCGTCATCAGTTACAAAAACTTCTCCATGTTGATATGGACTCATTGTACCTGGATCAATATTTAAATAAGGATCAAATTTTTGTATGGAAACTTTTAGTCCTCTATTTTTCAATAACCTTCCTAAAGAGGCCGCTGTAATTCCTTTTCCTAAAGAAGAAACAACTCCACCTGTAACAAATACATATTTTGTGCTCATAATAACTCCTCCTAACTAATTTTAGCTACACATTAATTTGTCAACATATTATAATATAAAAACAACAATAATTTTTCTATTAAAATATGTTGACAAATTAAAATAGTTTTATTATAATAGGAATTACCCTATCGTATAATGGGATATTTATATTTAAAAAACAAGTACTATACTATCATATTTTTTTGATTTATGCTAGTGTTTTTTGTTTTTTTATTTTTATATATTTTCTTTTGGGTTAAATACACAAATACAAACAACAATAAAAGGTGACCTAGGTCACCTTTTTTTAATCTTTAATATATATTATTATCTGTATTATAATATCAATTTAAAAAATATTTATTAAACCATAACATATACTTAATATTATAATTTCTTAATATTTATATCTAATGTTGTATATAGAACTTCTTGGCCTTGGACTACCATCTCATACTCTATATGTACATTACCCCCATCATTATTAATATCAATCTTTAAAGCTTTAGTTCTAAGTTTTAAAGATAATCCTCCATGAGGGGTACTATATAAAATATCTTCTTGATGATTTTTTTCAAAATTCATATTAGTAGTTATACTACCCTCTCTTATAAGAGAAAATTTTTCTTTTTCTATTTTTAATATAGTAGTAGTACCTTCCATACCTGAAACTTCTGTTTCTTCATACTTTGCATGGAATACCCCTTCTTCTTCATAAAACACTCCTGGAGTTACTACTTTAATTTCTTCTTCATCATTTTGTTTACTATTTAAAGTTATTATAGCATTATCAACCATATATCTTCCTCACTAATTAATTATATATTTTTCAAGTTCATTATCGTTTACTGTTTTTACTTTTATTATACTATTTGACGGCTTGCCATACTTGCCATATTTAACAGTGACAAACTCTTCATCTTTCCCCTTACTATAACGTGCTGTTACTTTTGCTGCTAATTCTATATCATCTTCTGTCGGCTCACCAATTATAGCAACCATTGACCCTTTAAAATCTGCTGCTAAAAATATAGTATCATTCTTAATTAAAAGATTTTTTAAGATTTCTGCTTCTACTGCTGTTCTTGTAGATATAATCTTAGAGTTGGTACCTATCCTAAAATGTCTTCCTATTTTTAATAGTTCTAATTCCCTATCAGATGCATCTCCTTGACTTTCTAATATATCTTTTAATCGTCTAGAATAGTTAGGTTCTGTAAGCTTACAACCTCCTGCTGGCGATGGATATTCAACTATATTCCACTGCTTAGCAAGTTCCATTTGGACCTTTCTATTTCTTCCTTGAATATCTAAAAGATTTTCTCTATTTACTAATCCCTTTTCTTCCATTTCTGTAGTTGGAAGATTTTTAGCACATAGAGGTCTTAATATTTTAGTTCCTATTCCACTTTCATTTTTAACCTTATCTAGAGCACTTCTATTTTGAGACATAGGCCTTTGATTTAAGACTTCACCTGTTATTATAAAGTCCGCATTGAACTTTTCTAATAGCTCTCTACAATATCTCATCATCATTGCATGACAATCTATACATGGGTTCATATTCTTTCCATATCCATGTTTAGGTTTTTTCACCATTTTAAAATGTTCTTCACTAAAATCTATTACTTCAAGTGGTATATCAATTTGCTTAACCATCTTTTTAGCGTTCTCTTCATTAAAAAAATGTGACTTAAAGCAAATACCGATAACTTCCACTCCTTGATCCTTTATTAGCTTTGCAGCTAGTATACTATCTAAGCCACCTGAAACCATTGCTAAAGCCTTTGTCATGTTCTCTCCCCCATTTAGTTCAATTTATACTTTGTCACACCTTAGTTTACAACTTAATTCAATTCACAATTACCAACATTTAATAAACTAGCTAATACTTTAATCGTATTACTTATTTCCATTATTCCAGTTAAGTAAACAGATTTTGTTCCGAACTATACTGCACCCTTCTACAATTGAGAATTGACTATTGACAATGGACAATTTATGGATATTTCTCATCAGAAGCTGAGAAATTTAAAATTGATTCTTCTTTAAGTTACACAGTAACTTATCTGTGATAAAAATTAGTAATTGTATTACTAGTTTAAAATCAGTTATAGAAATTAGTTTGATTAGAACTAATTTCTACTTTAATTGTCAATTGTCCATTAATTAAATATATTATCTATTATTTCTTTCCATTGCAAGCTCTATTAATTCACTAATTAAATCACTATAAGATAATCCTGTTGCTTCCCACATTTTAGGGTACATACTTATATGAGTAAAACCAGGAATTGTATTTACTTCATTTAAATATACTTCTTCCGTATCTTTATCTACTAAAAAATCTACTCTCGCCATTCCTGCACAATCTAACGATTTATATATTTTTACTGACTGTTCTCTTATAAAATCTAACTTTTTTTCATCAAGAGCTGCAGGTATCAATAATTTTGAAGCTGCATTTTGATACTTTGCTTCATAATCATAAAATTCTTTAGCAGGTATGATTTCTCCTGGTATTGATGCTTTAGGATCTTCATTACCTAAAACCGCAACCTCTATTTCTCTAGCATTTAATCCTTCTTCTATTAATATCTTTCTATCATGCTTTAATGCTTCTTCTAATCCAACCTCAAGTTCTTCTCTATTATGAGCCTTAGTTATACCTACAGATGATCCACTATTTGAAGGTTTAACAAATACAGGATATCCTAATTTTTCTTCTATCTTTTTTATATATTCATCTTTTGATGTTTTATAATTATAATTAGTTATAACTACGTAATCAGCTTGCTTTATTCCAGCATGCTCTAATATATATTTTGTATATATCTTATCCATACAAAGAGCTGAACTCATTATCCCTGGGCCAACACAAGGTATATTAAGCAATTTACATAATCCTTGAACTGTTCCATCTTCACCAAATTGTCCATGAAGAACAGGAAAAACTACTTCTACTTCTTTATTGAAAATAACTTTTTCTCCATTAGGACTTTTATGAAACTCATCCTTTTCCCAATCTCCATTTTCAATATTATCTATTTTTCCTGAGTATTCAAACCATTTGCCATCTTTCGTAATTCCTATTGGATATATATCATATTTACTTTGATCTATATGTCTTAATACAGAAGAGGCAGATACTCTTGAAACTTCATGTTCTGTTGATTGTCCACCAAATAATACTGCTACTTTTCTCTTCATTTAACATCTCTCCTAAATTTAAATTCATATTATTATAATACTCTTTTGTTTTAATTTGGAATCTCTATCATAATTACTGCTACAATATAGTTTATTTATTTTCACTAACTTTATCAAGGAAAATTATTAAAATTATAATTAGCAATTAATACTTTTTTAACTGAACTACATTATAAATTTACATATAATAACATCATTAAACAACATTGTTAAATATTAATATATAAGAATTACTTTTATATGGTTCCTTAATGAAAATTTAACTTATACATGATTTTAGTTTCCATAACAAAAATCCTTATCTGCGAGTTAAAAGTTATGAAGGAAAAGCCTAATAGTATAATAATTAATTATTTTCTTGAAATATATGTAGTTTGTAATTATAAAAAATAAGTCTAACTTTTTTAGAAAGTTAGACTTATTTTCTATTTGTACTATTTATATTAAGTTTGGGGAGTTTACTTAAACACACTTTCAAATATCTCAAAAACTTTAGATTTAATTACTATATTATTATCATTTGAGTTATCTATTAGATCTACACCTTGGTTGCCATTAACCAAGTTATTTACTTTATTATATTCTTTTTCGTTTAAAACCTCTTTCATTTGTTTTTCAGTTTCCTCGTAAGCAATTGAACCCTTAGTAACATCTACAAAACAAAGTGGAGGAAACATTACACACCACCAATTTTGACCTTCTCCGCTGCCTATAATTATTCTATAAGCTTCATACTTTCCTTGTGGTAAAGTTATGTTTCCATAGGTTTTAACAGGGAAATATCCCTTTGATAGCGTACTTTCCACATCATAACTATATCCACTTTCATTTATTACTTCTTTTGCTATATTTAATATATTTTCATTTTCTATGTCTAATATTTGTCTTGACTCTTCAATAGATTTTGAATTGTTTAATTTGGGTGATATATATTGTAAAACTCTATCTCTGATTTGGAGTTTTAATGCTTGATCACTTTCATTATCACTATTTGCTATTACATGAAACCTTATAAGTTTATTAGAAATATCCTCTATAGATACATCTGTTGTTTTAATAGAATTTGATTTATAAGCTGCAAACATTGTAATAATGACTGTTAAAGCTAACAAAATTGACATCATTTTTTTCATATTTAAATCCCCCTAATTGCTTTTATTGTTATATTACAATTATTTCCAGTTATATTTTTTATATACAGTATTTTAGTATTTATTTTATAAGACATTTAAAATAACTAGTTAAATATAAAAAGATATTTTGTGTCAGAACAGGTTATATTTTATAATAGTAATACTATTAAATAGAAATCTATAACATAATACGCCACAATATACATCAATACATTAACTAGTTATTTTTTAATACTAATAATTACTTTTAACCTTAATAATCTAAAATCAATTTTTAATTATTAATCTACTACTCCTACATTCATTATCTTATTATTTACATCTACAGTTATCTCAGCATTTTCGTATAAGATATTCCATTTATCTTTTATCTCTGACCATAATTCAGGTTTATATCTTTTGATATACTCTCTAATTTCTAGAGAATCAGCTTTTATATCTTTTTGAAGATTTGTTGCTACTTCCTCTAATTCTTTTTTCATCGATACATTTAAATCTTCTTTAATCTCCTTAATATCTTTCTCATTTAAGAGTTTAGCCCCTTTATAATATCCTTTAATAGCTCCTTCATTTGTTATATTATAATTTACAAACAATTTCCCCTCTTTATAATCAACCTTAACTTTACTTACATTTTCATCTATATAATAATCAATTGGATGCCCATCTCTATACACAACTTTTTTTCCCGATCCTAACTTACCTCTAATTATCTGAATATCTTGAGTTTCAACATCGTTGACATATCCAATTATGCTAAAATCTCTAATTATGGCCATTCCTGAAAGTGATAAATCTTGTTTTGCTTTTAATTCCTCTTTTTCATTTGTACTTTTCTTTTTCTTCTCTTGCGTCATATCTGCTTTTTCTTTCTCTTTTTCTTTTTTCTTTTTTTCTTCTTCTGGTTCTTTTTCTTCTTCTAATACAATATAAGGCAACATACTATCTTGCTTTTTTACATCCTCTAAATAATTATGTAAAGTGACAGGAATGATTGCTCCATATCTACTATTATTGCTCATAATACCTAAGATATAAGATTCTAAATTTTCTTCCATTGTAGGTTTATAATTAACGTAATCTTTAGCCACATCTTTTACAATTACTATCATCATTGATCTATTTAAAATAGCATCTCTTTCCACATAATCAAATACTTCTTTTAATACTTCTGGATAACTAAATAACCTATCACTTATAACTAATAATTGTGTATGTCCAAAATGTAATGCCCTACTACTTTGAGCAATAGCTTTAAAATAAGTATCTGTCATAGAGTAGCCACTAGTAGTTATGGCTATCTCCTCTGCAGTTCCTTTTTGTGGGTTTAAATTTCTTATATCAGGAAACCCATAAGTAACTTCAATAATCGATAATGGCTTTTCTGAAAAAGCTTCTTCTGATCCTATATTCTTTAATTCTTTTACTCTATTAATATCTGCACCTATATCCACTGCAATAGTTGATACAAAAGCTCTTTTATCTATTTCAACATTATCCCAACAACCTGTTAAAAGTAAGCACATTATAAAAATTATGAAAAATTTTTTAGCTTTCATTTTTTATGCTCCTTTTCTTTTTAAGTAAACTTATCAAATAAGATATAATCATAACCACAATTATAGATATTATAAAAATCATTTTAGATATGCTAATATCTCCACTATGTGTTTCTATCATACTCTCAGGGTATAATGCAGCTATATAAATAACAGGTATAAATAATATTGATGCAACTCTTATATGTTCTAAATTTAAGACTTTCTTTACTATATAAGAAGAAAAATAATATGTATTGCAAAAAGTAGTAAAATAAAACAATATCCATAATGCCATAACCAATGCATCCCAACGCTCCAATATGCCACTTCTTATATTTATGGATTTAAGCATAGTTATTGTAGGAAATATTCGCTCTGCCGTTTGTTCAACAGATAGCGTGGAAATTACAAATATAAAAGTTATAGCATAAAATAGTGCTATAAAAATACTACTGCTTCTAAATATTTTAGTTATACTTTCTTTTTTTTTCACATGTGGAAGCAGTACAAACACTATACAAAAACCATTGACTAAAAAAAGTACATCTAAAGTTCCTTTTACATATGATATAGGCTTTTCCCTTAGCATTGGAAGTAACATAGTGAAATTTGAGTTTGGAATATTAAGTAGTAATATAAAAACAGTTGGAATAAACATAATCCAAAATGTAATTTCATTAAAATTTACTATATTCATAAGTCCCCCTCTTACCAAATAAACTCCTATGAAAATCATAATTACAATTATAAATTCCCTTGGTGTCTTTTGAAGTAAGTACATGTTTATAACATCAGCAAAAGTCCTAAGTGAAATGGATAATATATAAATCATTACAATTGCATAAGCTAGGGATATTATGTTTCCTAATATTCTTCCATAAGTATTGTTTAAAATTGTTACAATATCTCTATAATCATTAAGTTTCATAAGATGGTTAATTATATAAAGAAGTAAAAATAATACTACTCCCATAATTAAAGCTGAAATCCAACCGTCGCGACCCACAATCTTAGCAACAGAAGCTGGCCCATAAAATACCCCTATACCTATCATTGAAACTACTAAGCTAGTAAATAGCCCATGTTCTTTTATAAATTCATTGTTCCTCATTCTGATTCCTCCAGCCTTAGTAATTTATTTTTGCCTTATCTTGTCTTGAGGCTTCATAAATTCTGGTCTTTGCTTAAATTTTACAAATGGAAGTCTAACATATAAATCTTTCATATCTCTATTAACAAGATTTACTGCTGGCGATAAATAAGGAATTCCGAAACTTTCTATTCTTGTTAAATGTATTAGAAAAAATATTACTCCAACCACAATTCCATATAAACCTATTATTGCTGATAATATAGTAAACAATATTCTAAAACAAGTAAAAGCACTAGTTACAGAATAGTTTGGTATCAAAAATGTGGTAATCGCCGTTACCCCAGTAATTATAACCATTATAGGACTTATAAGCCCTGCACTTACAGCTGATTGCCCCATTATTAATCCTCCAACGATACCTATTGTAGATCCTATAGGTTTAGGCAACTTTATAATGGCTTCTATCAAAAGAGCTAAGCTTAGCTCCATAAATATCACTTCAATATAAGACGGAAAAGGAACTCCCTCTCTTGAAGCTGCCATAGCATATGCAAGCTTAGTGGGTATTATAGATGTATGAAAAGATGTAACCGCTACATACATTGCTGGCATAATTAACGAAACTATTATAGCAAGCAACCTTATAATTCTAACACCAGAGCCATTAAGCCATCTATTATAATAATCATCAGGAGATTGAAAAAATGTAGCTAGTACTGCTGGAACTATTAATGCAAAAGGAGATCCATCTACTAATATACCAACTCTCCCTTCATATAAGGCTGCTGCTACTACATCTGGTCTTTCAGTACTTTGTACCTGTGGAAATGGAGTAAACCTATTATCTTCAACATATTGTTCTATATAACCACTATCTAAAATAGCATCAAGATTTATTTTTTCTAATCTTTTCTTTAATTCTTCTAATACATCTTTATTTACTATGTCATCTATATACATTATTACAACATCTGTTTTTGATCTTGTACCAATTTGAGAGGATTCAATTTTAAGTCTTGTATCTCTTATTCTTCTTCTAACTAATGCAGTATTAAATCTCATAGTTTCAGTGAAACCTTCTCTAGATCCCCTAATTGCAGTTTCACCTGAAGGTTCTCCTATACCTCTGTTTGGCCATGCTCTATTTGCTATAGAATAACAAACATTCAAGCCATCTATAAATAAAAGAGTTTCTCCAGCTAAAACTATATTTACTCCATCACTAAGTTTATCTATTTCTTTCATATCAGATATGGAAATTAACCTATCTTTTATTTCATTTGGAGATTGCACATATACATTATTTCTCATAAGTGGTTCTAAAAGATAGTCGTTAAGCAAAATCTTATCTGCCATTCCATCTATATAAACAATAGCAGCTTTGTATTTATTATCTATATTAAATTCCCTATAAACAACATCTGTTGCATTTTTTAGTAATTTTTTAATATATTCAATATTTTCTTTTGCACTAGTATATATAGTATCGTTTATAACTTCTTTCATGCTTTACCTTTCCTTTCACTACTTTTTTAATTTATAACTTATAAAACATTCTTATTAAGTATACAGATATCGCAAAAATTATAAGACCAAATCCTATATATTTTGCCTCTTTATAAGCTTTCATCTCATTATTATTCTTAAAATAAGCTGTATCAACAAATGCTACAATACCACCATTTAAAATACATAAAATTAATATATATATATCAAAAATTTCTAATATCTTCATAAAATACCCTCACTTTTGCATTTTTATGTAACCTTATTGTCTACAGTAAAGGAGAAAAATATACTTTTTCCAAACTATATAAACTCTCAAAAATTAGAAATAAAAAAAAATATGAACTTAGAAATTCATATTCTCAAGACTAGTTTTAAATTAATCTATAGGTATCTTCAAAGATATCTAGCCAGTATAATAGTACCTTTTGTGCTTTACAGAAAAAAATTATTCATATTAAAACTAGCATCTTATCTTATACAAACATTTGTTCCATCTTTGACTAACTATTTTAGATACCTTAAATAAAATCACTACAAAATAAAAACGTGACTAATAGCCACGTTTTTATATAGTTCTTGTTATAAAACATTCCTTATATTTAATTTTTAACTTTTCAAAACATCTTTGAGCTTTTAACATATCATCAAAAAAACCAAATACCGTAGGACCACTTCCACTCATCATTGATCCTAATGCACCTAATTTTATCATTTCTTCTTTTATATGTTTTAAAAAAGGATATTTTTTTATTGTAACATTTTCAAGTAAATTTCTCATATTTTTACTTACAAATTCTATATCATTATTTTCCATGGCAGAAATTAATCCTTCTGTATTAGGATGTTTAAATATTTTTTTTATATCTAAAGCTTTATAAACTTCCTTAGTAGAAACTCCAAAGTTAGGCTTAACTACAACTAATATATGATTATTGAAAGACTTTAATGGAGTTATAACTTCTCCTATACCTTCACATAGTGCAGTGCCACCTAAAATGCAGTATGGTACATCAGCACCTATTTTAAGTCCTAATTCCATAAGCTCCTCATCACTTACATCATTTCTGTATAAATCTCTCATAGCTTTTAAAGTTGCTGCAGCGTCAGCACTTCCCCCTGCCATCCCCGCAGCTACAGGTATATTTTTAGTAATATTTATTTTAATTCCTTCAGAAATTCTATATGTATTTTTAAATAACTCTGCTGATTTATAAACTAAGTTGTTGCTATCTACAGGAAGAAAATGCTTATTACATTTAATATGTATTCCATCATCACACTTTTCAAACTCCAACTCATCATATATATCTATATTCTGCATTATCATTTTTAATAAATGATATCCATCGTCTCTTTTCCCTACTATATCTAAGGATATATTTATCTTTCCATAAGCTTTAATCTTCATCTAATTCACCACCATAAAAAATATTTCTCATTAGTATAGTATAATAATTATAACAGATATATAAGCTTTTTTTAAAGAGTTAGTAAGTTTTTGATTATACAATTTTATCCAAAAATATAAATTAAAAATTATTACATTTAATTTTTTATTCTTAAAAACATAAAATAAAGCTGCAAGGATAACCCCTTGCAACTTTGTTTTACATTACTGCTCTACCTGGTATAATCAATTTATCCATAGGTTTAATATCATTTTCTTCTTGTAATTCATTAATCTTCATGACCTCTTCCTTAGTTGTATAATATTTTTTAGCTATTTGCCACAAAGTATCCCCTGGTTGAACTACATAAATAGTTATACTAGCTTTCTTATCAGGCATTTCCCCTTCTATTGGCATCATCTCTGTCAAGAATTTTTTCTTAACTGTATATAGTACCTTACAGTAATTCCTAACTATTGCTCTTATACAAATGTTACCTGCTTCAATGCTTGCCTCTAACATCTCAAGATACATTTTACATATAGCATTCATATCTATCTTAGCACCATTTACATCCGTAGTTGTAGTAAATGGTATCTCATCACTTACAGAAGCCACATAATCTTTTTCATCATTAGTAGAATATAATACATCTACCTTAAGTACTCCATCTAAAGCCACTTTATCTTCCATAATTTTTTTATCAGTAATATTAACAGTACCTGTAGCCATTATAATCCTATTAGGCCTCGGTATATCATTATCTAATTCAATATCACCTTTAACTAATGTCTCGTTTCCAACATTTCCTTGAACTACGTTCATATCAAAATCTTGATTTTCCATTTTAATTATTTTACTTGGAGAATAAGCGTCTTCTATCATTTCGATTTCGTCTTTACTCATAACATTAGTAGTAGTTTTAACTAAAAATTCTACTTCTAATATCCTATTTTCTCCCATATCATCTTCCTTAACTTCACATTCAATTGGATGAATTAAAAAGTCTGTATTATGTTCCATTCTTTGTGATATTTTTTCTACGTCTAATTCCTTCGTTAATAATACATTTTCACTTACACATATAAGCTCTCTAGAATTTTTAGCTTTATATAAGACTTGAACATTAGCAACAGCTTCTATATGAATTCCACCATCATAAAGTCTAATATCTTTTTTTCCTAATGTAATAAAGCATTTAACTATTCTACCTATCTCAGGCTTATCCATATCTATCTTAAAATCAGTTTTACCTATAATTTCTCCTTGGAATTGTCCTACAACCTTATCTACTATCATAGGATTTTTTAAGAATTGAATGTCATTATTGCTATCAACATGCTTAACTATTTCAAAGCTATTTTTTTTAATAATTTCGCATTCAACATTCATAACACCTTGAATACAAATTTTTCTCTCATTAACTATTATACAATGAATATGTTCCATATCTGCCTTTGCTTCGCAGAGCATATCATCTGTTGCATCTGGAGCATCAAGATTAGTATTAAATTTAGTATTATAAGTAATTGCATGAGCTTCAGTATTTTCATCTTCCTTAGCCATATATAAAACATTAAACTGAATTTGGCCTTCTACTACTACTTTTCCATTCATTACTTCTTTATTAGTAACTAACGGTGTTGCATCAAGCATCAATATTTCAGTTACATCTGGAAGAGTATCTGGTACTACGTATTCTTCTTTTATAACTATATCTTGAGATTTTTCACCTAACGATTGTTCATAGTCTATATTGTCTTTAACTAGATTCAAATCCATAACTTAATCCCTCCTATAAATACCTACTAATAATTTATATATATCTCTCAATAAAAATATGACTGAAATACAAAACAATAAATTCTCATTTTCGTCATATTATGATAGTTTAAATATTTTTTTTAATTTTTTTTATTCTTTTTGTTGACATTTGTCGATATTTGTTCTATTATAAAGATGGTTATTGACCATATAACCTCTCATAAATTCTCAATACCCTTTTATACCATAGCTGAAAGATGGATACCCCATCTTTCATTTTTTTATTTAGAGATAAAATTTAATTTGTTTATATTAACATGTCCTAAAATAAGATAACTACTCAAATATATATTAGATGTACAATAATAAATATAATTTAAAATCTAATCTAATTAACATAAAAAAAGAAAAACGATACATAAAATTTGTATCGTTTTTCTTTATTTATGTCTAAACCTTATCCAGCAAATACTAATTGAACAGTCTTTGTTAGTACATCCGAATAACTGTATGTAACAGTCCTCTGAGATCCGTTTTCCAATCTGATGACAAAAATACTATCATAAGTTTTTTCTAAAATACCATCATTTATTAGTATTTTTCTTCTGCCACCATTAGCTTTTAATGTTACCTTCTCGCCAACATGACGTTCAATATCTTTTTTAATTGAAGTCAGTACATCCCTTCTTTGCATGGTAAACACCTTCTTTCATCTTATATTATACGCCCAAATTATATTTATGTCAAAATAAAACTTATAATTTTATCACTTTTAATTAATCGTTGTCAATAATAATTATACGGGAAATTCTTTGATAATTTTATAACTAAATTATATTTGCTAAGGATTGGTTGAATTTTCATGTGTTTTTAAATATGAACTCACTTGTGTAACTTTAGTATGGCTGTATTTGAAGATTACTATACTTATATAATTTTTATTCTTAAATTATTAACAATTAGCAAAGTTTATTTAAAAGTTTTTTTAATATAGAAACTAAAGATAACATCATAAATAAAAATTGAAAATGAAAGATCTATAGATATTCCTTCAATAATCAACTATCATTTCATTAAAGTTATTTAGTAATTTCTTAGAAAAAAGAAAAGTGACTAAGTCACTTTTCTGAAAATAAATTTATGGCATAAAAATTATTTTTGACTTTTAGGTATTATTTTTTTTAATTATCTTATATATTGAGACTTAGGAAATCCTTCTCTATATTTTCCTCTAGTTTGAAGCCCTCCGACTCCTTTTATCCCTGTTATACTATTTTGAACTGCATCCTGAATATCTACTATAGTGTCGATACTTGTATAAGCTATCTTTTCACATATAAGCACGGGATCTAAACAATGAATTAAAACTCTATTAGGCGAGCTAGCAAAGTTTGCTCCTGCATCTAAAAGTGCTTCATAACATGATTGACAAGCCCCTGCAAAAATAACTAAGTCATCATAATTTGATTTATATTCTCTTAATCTGGATACACACTCTACAAAGTTTCTAGAATTTCTATAGTTATCTAGATTCATATAATCTGTTACACCCTTTGTCATACCATCATGACCTGTAATAACAACTATATCTGGATTTACTTCTTTAACTACATCCAATATCTTACTTGGTTGTTCCTTTTCATTTATTATTCTACCTACAGCATCTATTGAAAGTTGTTTGTAGGTCTTAAGGCATACTTGAAGATAATTAGGATCTCCATCTACATGAAGCACTTTACCTGGTCTTCCAAAAAATAACTCTCTATTTTGTAGTCCAGTTTTTTCTCTTCTTACATAATCATAATAAGATTTATCTAATACTTCAGCAGCTTCACCTCTATAATTGGAAGTTCTAGATAGCAATATTTTTTTAATAGAGGAATTTATTTTTTTATTAAAAACTTTATCTATTTCTCCTAATCTATCTCTAGATACAGGTTCCAAGTCATCTTTGGAACAATCTGCCTCAATTCTTATGTTTAATCCTTTTAATACATAAACCTCTTTTCCGTTCTCTTCCTTAATATCTATAATTTTAAAAGCTATATCTCCATCATAAGACTTTCTTACTACAATATCTCCTATTTTCATACATAATCCTCTCCATATAACTAGCTATAATAATATGATATGAAAATGCCAAATTAAGGTGATAGATTTAAAAATAGCCAGATAGTATATCCTCTGTTTTCCCTTATATTGGATGGAAATTTATTCATTTTTCTAACACAAAATATGTTACCTTCTTTGAGTAATTCTTTTCTATCTTATGTCTAACACATAAATAAATTAAAGCTATGTAATTAATGCAATTACATAACTTTAATTAACTACAATGGATAAATTATTCCAAATTATAAATATTACTAAATTCTCTAATAAATGTTGTGAATCTTTCCTGTTCAGAGATTAACTCCTCCATCTTCTTGTTAAAGGTGTTTTGAATCCAATTTACTTCGTTATAATAATATCTATTGCATAATCTCCAATAACGCTGAGGAAATAATAAAAATGAATATAAAACTTTATATTCTTCTTTTGTAAGTGGACTTATACTATTGTATGCCTCTATTATTAAATTAGCATATTTAATATCCCACTCTCTTCTTTTTAGCACCTTAATTAAAAAGTTTGATATGTCATAAACCCGTACTTCTCTCTTACAATAATCAAAGTCAATAACATTAACTTCATTATTATCATTAATTATTATGTTATGATATGTGTAATCATGATGACAAAAACTTTTACTCTCCTCTGTTTGTCTACAAATTTCAAAGTAATCAGAAGAGTTAAGATTATCTAAGGCTTTTTTACTTAAATCTTTATAATAGTCTACAGTCTTTAAATAGTTAATATCAAATTCATATTTATGATTTTTCTTTTTCCTCACCATTTCCTTCATCTTATCAAAGGATCTAATTCTTTTTTCAATAAGATGTGGCCATCTTCCTAAATCTGATTTCAATTTACTATTCTCAGGTGGTTCGTATCCTTTAGAAGCGATATGCATATATGCTAAATTTTTTGCTGCTATAACTAAGTCGTCATCATTATAAAAGTCGCACTCTCTACCATCAATCCACTGAGATAAAGTATAAATATCTTCATTTACCAGTGCATAAGGATTCCCTTCTTTATTTAAAAAATACCTATCTATATTTAGAAATCCACTTTTATATAAGTGCTCTTTTGCACCATATACAAATAATAACTTTTGAGTGCCATAATTAATTTTTTTAAGGCATTTTGCGCCATCATCGGTCTTTAAGAAGTACACACCTTTATTAGGTTTTATACTCTCTATTTTAATATCAAATTGACGCTCAATCTCAAATTCTCTCATCATAGTTAACACCTCCCCTATAATTTATATGTATTTATATATGCGTTTAGAATATGATTATAGGAACTTCTCAGTTATACAATTGAGAAGTGACGATCGACAATGGAGAATTTTTGAAGAAATTAATTTATAAAATTAATTTCAACTATAATTGTCAATTTTGCATTCTCAATTCTCCATTGATTAAACTGTTCCCCAGAGGTGGAAAACTAGCAATCGTACTGCTAGTAAAAAACAATTAGAGAAATAGTTTGATTAAAACTAATTTCCTCCTCAATTGTGCATTGTGAATTGTAAATTATGCATTGTCTTAAGTTTTTCATTGCCTAAAGTTATGAACTAAAATACTTAAATAAACAACTATGTTAGTTTATATAGTTATCGTATTAAATAGTATATGTTTGCTATAAGTCTAATATTAATATTTGTTATATATCTTATGTGACCATAACATATTTTTCTATACCTAATTAATATAATTTATTAATAGTAACTTTTCTAAAGGTATCCGAAAAAAGTATGTTTAAGGAGTTTTAATATGAAAATTGGAATAGATGCAAGAGCAGCTAAATGGTATAGAGGAACAGGTATTGGTACGTATACTTATCAATTGATAAATTCATTAAATAAAGTAGACTTCATAAATGAATATTTATTGTTTACTGCTGAAAATTATAATAGTCAAATAGATTTTAAAAATAATTTTTTTCTTTCTCCTATTAAAGAAAGTAAATCTTCTAACTTTTGGGATGAAGTTAATATACCTAATATATTAAATGGAAAAGATATAGATATTTATCATGTTCCTCAAAATGGAGTAGGGCTTCCTATTGAGAAAAAGTGTCCTTTTATTATAACTCTTCATGACACTATTCCTATTCATATGCCTGAAACTGTAGGTGATAGATATTTAGAAATATTTACAACTAAAATGAAATCCATTGTAGATAACTCTGATGGTATAATTACTGTTTCGGAGTTTTCTAAAGAAGATATATCTAAAGATTTTAATTATCCTAAAGAAAGAATTTTTGTAACTTATCTTGCTAGTGAAAATATATATAAACCTATAAACAAAGTTATAGCAAGTTCTATCTTAAAAAAGCAGTATTCTCTCCCTAATAACTATATTTTATATGTAGGTGGCTTTAGTCCTAGAAAAAATATTTTAGGTCTTATAAAGGCATATAGTAAATTACCTAAAAATATAAGAGAATCTCATAATTTAGTTATCGCAGGCAATAAAGGTAAATCTTATGAACTGTACAAAAAATGTGCTGAAGAATATAACGTAGATAATTATGTTATATTCCCTGGATTTATTTCTATGGAATACATGCCTTATTTATATAATTCTGCTTCACTATTTGTTTATCCATCATTTTATGAGGGCTTTGGTTTACCACCTATAGAGGCTATGGCTTGTGGAATTCCTGTGATAACCTCAAATGTAACTTCTATACCTGAAATAGTAGGAGATGCAGCAGTATTATTTAATCCTAATGACATTGATGAGCTGAGTAGTAAATTATATGAGGTCTTAATGGATGAAAATATTAAACAGGAGCTTATTCATAAGGGCTTTATAAAAAATAACTTCTTGTCTTGGAAAAAAACAGCCTTAGATACTTTAAAAGCTTATAAAACAATACTTTCACTATAATAAATTATTAAAATAATTTTTTTAGATTATTTTAGAATTGCATAAAAAAGCTGCTTTAGAATTAATTTAAAAATTTAACTCTAAAGCAGTTCTTATTTATATTCAGTTTTGAACTTATTGTAAATTTTTTAACGTTTATTTGAAATTTGTCTTTTATTAAAATCTTCCCAACACCACTTAATTGGAGTTGGATTTTCTATCACTATTATTGATTGAAAATAATCTGTAGTTACACCTTTATTAGTTTCAAAAAGCTTTTTATCTACATGTAAGGTCTCATGACCTTCATATACATCAGAAAATGAAAAACACTCTTTAAAAATTTTCTTTTTATATGGACTTCTTTTATTATCTAATACAATTATTTTGCTCCCCTTTTCCATATCAGCTTCTTTTAAAGTATTTTTTAAATCTGTGGTAATGCTATAAAAATACTTTGGTCTCAACCAACCATAATCATAACATTGTCCTTCTTTATATATTATATTTATACTATATACTTTATCTTTTATATCTTCCCATATTAAATCTAAGTCATTATTATCATTAATATCATTAAGCTTTAAATCTCTACTATTTTTCTTAGTATACTCAATATTATTCATAGGACGATTATAAAAAATAACTACTCCTACTAAAACACATAAAAAACATATAATAAGTACAATTTTTTTCTTCAAATATCTCACTCCTTAATTTTTTATTTCAAATATTTAAACTGAATTGAGTATACTTTGGCTTATAAAATGGATTTGTAATTAATTTTGATAACTTTGCTACTGGTGGAATATTTACGATGATTCTTTTAGAAGTCCTTCTTTCTGAAATGCTATTATATGCTTACATTATAAAAAGAATAGCTATAACCTCATCATAGCTATTCTTTTATGTTAATATTTTACATTATAATAATTTTTAAATTGCTCTAAGAACGCTCTTCTCTCCTCTTGATATTCTAGTTTTCTTTTGAGTTTAAATAAAAATACGTCTTCTGTCCATAATTTTTTTCTTTTATAGTAATTCTTACTTACACTATAAAAATCCTCTGGAAAATATAACATTCCATATAATACTTCTAATTCTCTATTATCAAGACTTATATTTTCTTCATAACAATTTATTATATTACGTGCTTTTTCAAAATCAAAGGCAAAATTCTTAATTACTTTATTTATAAAATTACAGAGGTCGTGGACTCTTAAATCTATAATTGCATAGTCAAAATCTATAAAATAAACATCATCATCTTTGATTAATATATTATGATATGCTAAGTCATGATGGCATAAAACTATTTTATCTTCTTCGCTGCAAAGTTTTAAATATGGAGATGAGTTTAAAATTTTTATACTTTTATCCATTTCCTCTATATAATAATCTACATTTTTTATAAAAACTTCATCAAATTCTTTTTTATTTTCATAAGTTTTAACTAAGTTCTTAAAAATTAAAAGTTCTTCTTTTTTTCTAGCTAAATTATCGATTAGAGTTCCTACCATGTATCTATAAGTATTTTCTTTATATCTAAAGCCTTCAGATGACAAATGAAGCTTAGAAAGTGCCCTAGATGCCATACTAACCTCTATGGGATTATTAAATTCGCATTCTCTTCCTTCAATTAAGTTCATAACTACATAATAGTCATTATAATGTTTAGTATATATTTCACCTTTTTTGTTCTTTTCAAAGCTAAAAGTATTCTTAAAATTATTATTTTCTATATACTTAATAGCACTATCTATAAATTCTAGATGATTTAAATCATAATCTAACTTCTTTAATATTTTATTTCCCTTATTAGTGGAAATTATAAATAGCTTTCTAATCGGTATTATATCATTGACCTTATAATTATATTTTTTAAAAAGTCCTATGTCTAAATCATATTTACACAAAAAGTCTTTATCTCTAAATCTTCCCTCTATCATTGCTCCACCTCACCTATTAGGGAAAAACCATCCTCCTCCATAGCCTTTATTAATTTGTTACTATATTCTTTATCACTCCAATTTTTTTTGTTTTTTCTATACTTATCATATATTTTCATAAATTCATGAGGATATGATAGCATTGCTAATATAAATCTTTCACTGTTATTATCCAGCTTTTCTAATTCGCAAAATTTCTTAACATGTTTTTTCCAATTTAAGTTTGCACCTTTTCTTTTAAGCTTAGATAATAAGTAATAGGCATCCATCTCAACCATATTATAGGCTATGTCGTAAAAATTAACTATTTCTAAAGTTTCTCCCTTATCTAAATTATCAAATCCTACATCACTTAGACATACCTCAACATTTTTCATACTTCTTGAAATTAAGTCCATATAATTTGAACTATAAATATAATTCATGCATTCTTCCGCTCTTTTTAAATATTTATCGCCATTAACCATCATTAATTTCTCAAATTCATTCTTAGACCCAACTTCTTTTATCGTTTCCATATACTTAGAAAATCTCTTTATTTGTACTTTATATTCTTCAACTAGTTTACAAGTGTCATTATTTATTCTTCTTTTTAAATAACCATTAAAACCACAAGATTTAGCATGAAATTCAGAAATTAATTGTAGTTGATTAGCTACCCTTTCATCTAAACCGCTCTTGCTCAATGATTTATTATCTTTCAATATAAAATCTATCTTTTTAATCCCTTTTTCTTTTAGATATTCTCCAAAAGTATCATAGAAAAATTTTCTCATAGCACCACCCCTACTTGTGCTTTCTTTTTAGCCTTCTAGCCATTTTATTTAATATTTCTTGCTTCTCTTGTTCCAGTTCTTGAAGCTTCTTTTGTCTCTTCTTAATTTTTTTAAGTTCCTTAATATGCTCCTCCATTTGTCTTAACTTCTCATCATAGTCATCCACTGTTTTTAGTACATCATCCTCTTCATAATCTCTTTCATAGTTTTCTATTCTGTTTTCTTCATCTTTTTTATATGACATAACACCCCTCCATTTAAAATGATAAGCTTAGGCATCTGAAAGAAAATAATAAACTAAAGATGTTAGTATATTTTATATCAGGCAAGGCGTCAGGTTCTGTTCATAGTGCTTCTATGGACAGGTTCTGACAACGCAGTATGATGAAAAATAGGCTAACATACTGGTTTATTATTTTTTTGAAGATGCCTTAGATTATGAGATTTCTAAAACTCTCTATAAACTCTTGTTTTTCTTCTCTATCATCACAGAAAAATTTTAATTTTTTTAGAAAAAATTCTTCTCCCCATGGTTTTTCCTCCCAATAATATTGAATACCCCTTTGCCAATAATCTTGAGGAAATTCCATAAATGCTGCCATTATAGGAATATCATCTTGATCTAATCTATGAGTCTCCATGTAAGCATCTAGAATCTCCCTAGCACTATCCAATTCCCATTTATTATATTTCATCTTCCTAATTAAAAGACTACTTAAATCATGAAGATAAGAATCTAATATACAATAATCAAAGTCTATGATATTTATATCTCCGTTATGATTAATCAATACATTATGATGAGCATAATCATGATGACAAAATCCTTTATTGCAAACATGACCTTGCATTTTTTCTATATATTTACTGTTCAAAAGATTTTTTATACTGTTATCACATCTTTTTAATTCTTCTTCCATAATGCTTAGATAAGTCAAATCAAATTGGGATTTACATTCTTTCTTATCAATTCTTCTCTTAAAATCTAAAATTTCGTTTTTTCTTATCTTGTAAGTTTCTATCCATCTAAACCAGCCAATTCTAGGTTGCATATTTGGTTTTATAATAAAATTTTCACTTTTACTATGAAGCTCTCCCAATTTTTTAGCCGCATTTTTAACATCAAAAGGATTATCATAATTACTTTCTCTTGCATTTATCCACGGAGTCAGATAAGCATAATTGTCATATACCTTAATATAATCTAATCCATCTATAGTTTTAATTATTTCAGGAACATAATTAAAATCATTGTTTTGAAGATGTTTAATTGCCCCCAATATAAATAAAAAATGCTCAAATTCATAACCTATGACTTTTAAGCAATAGATATTATAAGGAGTTTCCACTCTATATACACTTTTATTTTTTTCTACATAAGTTATATCAAGATTATAGTTCTCTTTAACTAATTGGCTAATAGTAGAAAGGTTCAAAAATCTCCCTCCAAAACAGTCTTCTATTTGTAATATATGAAAAGTATTTGTAATGTGTGTTTTAATTTGTAAAGTTTGTAACATATATTTTTAATTAAACTAATATAGTAATATATAGTTTTAGTTTATTATTCCTTTATAGTAATACTATTTTTAAACTTAATAATGTAGTAGAATAACTGTAATTTTTTAGCATTTTATTATCATCTATCACACTAAAAATTATTATTACTATTGAGATATATTTATAGTTATGAATTATCCATTTTCATTGTTAAATTAATTACTATAAAGAAAAATGTTGTTAATTTATATTAATTATAAGGGGTGAAATTCTATGAGGATTGCAATTGATGCTAGGGGTATCAATTGGTATGCAGGAACAGGAATTGGTACTTATACAGAGAATGTTCTAAAAAATCTACTCAATATAGATAGAAGTAATTATTATCATATTTATTGGTCTGGAGAAGACTATGAAAAGTTTGAGAAAAATAATAGTAAAATAGTAATGGCATCAAAAAAATATCATAGATTTTTTCAAGATCATTATTTTCCTTATAATATGAAATCTGAAGATATTGACATATATCATATCCCCCAAAATGGTATAGGACTAAATTCTTCTATACATTGCAAGAAAATAGTTACTATACATGATTTAATACCTTATATTATGCCTGAAACTGTAGGTAGAGGATATTTACTAAAATTTTTAAAAGAAATGCCTACCATTATAGAGCAAGTTCACGGTATAATTACTGTTTCTGAGTACAGTAAAAAAGATATATTAAAATTTTTTCCTATAGATGAAAATAAAATTTTTGTAACCCCTTTAGCTGCAGATATAAAATACAAGCCTCTAAATAAAGAGATTTGCAAAGAGTTTATTAGTAGAAAATATAATATAGACAAACCTTTTATATTATATTTAGGTGGATTTAGTGAAAGAAAAAATGTACACTCTCTAATTTCAGCTTTTACAAAAATATATAAAGATTTAGATAAAGAATTTAGTCTTGTAATTGTAGGTTCTTATAAAGATGCTTCTCAAGAATTGGTAAAGCTTAGAGATAAGTTAAATATGACAGATAAAATATTATTTACAGGTTTTGCCGATGAAGAAGATCTCCCCTTTTATTATAATGCCTGTGAAGCTTTTGTTTACCCTTCTTTTTATGAAGGTTTTGGACTTCCTCCATTAGAAGCTATGAATTGTGGTACTCCAGTTATAACTTCTAATGTAACATCTATACCTGAAGTAGTAGGTGACAGTGGTATGCTCGTAAATCCTCACAGTATAGATGAACTTTCTAATGCCATAGGTGAAATGCTCTCAAATGAAAATTTAAGAACACATTATGGAAATAGTGGCTATGAAAGAGCGCAATTATATTCTTGGGAAAATACAGCTAAAAACACGTTAAATGTATACAACGAGATTTACTCTAAAGTAGATATATACTAGATTTTCTCTTAAACTATTTTATTGTCCTGTTAATAAAATATAAGTTTTCCCTAAAAACATAAAAATAAAAGTGTAACAAACTACATTACACTTTTATTTTTAGCCTAAAATTAGTATTAAAATATATTCCAAGAATTTATGCCTAGTTATTAATTTAAGCATCTAAAAAATTTTGTTCTTACTGTATAACATCTTTCATATAACTTAATGTTAGTGGGCTCTATTATATATAGATATACTTATCCTAAATCTAATACATAGCTCAATATAACTAAATCCTTAAGCATTCTAATTCACAATGCAAAATTCATAATTAAGGTGGAAATTATTTTTAATCAATTCTAAATTTCTCAGTTACCACTGAGAAATATCCATAATTGTGAATTGTGATCTGTGAATTGTGAATTTAATAGTTTCAACTATAATGCTAAGAAATAACAATTATTTTCACATATATATTAATTTTAGAGTTGGTATATCTATATTAGTTCCTATAACATAGTATAATACAAAATTTACTAAAATATTAGTATATTATTTTTATTAAGATGCTTCATTAATATATTCTTAGCATATCATGGCTGAAAGTTTTTATCTATATTACTATTGTACATCAAAGGATACAAAAAAATCACATTTCTTTATCGCTTTACTTAATTTATAACTTTATATCTTATCAATATGTTTTTCCACTTTCTTCTCAAACCATTTAGAAAAAATTAGTTCTTCCTTAAATTCATATTTATCATAAAAATTGTAAGCTACTTCGTTTGAACTTACAACTAAAAGCTTAATTGCTCTTACATTTCTCTTTTTTAATAATTGAATAGATTTGTTAATTATAGCCTTTCCTATTCCATTTTTTCTAAAGCTACTTAATACTCCAATATTATCAATCCAGCCTTCATTATCTATATCCGCTAACATATAGATTCCCGCATTAACACCATTCTCTTTAACTATACCTATAAGTTCTTCATTTCCCTTATACTGATGAATAAAATTTTCTACCTCTTCCTCACTTAAAGTTCCAGCATTAGGAATACCTTTAAATGCTTCATTGTGAATTATTCTAAATTCACTAATATTATTCTCTGTCAAAGGAATAAATTCTACTTCTATATTACTTTGCAACTGTGATAATTTATCAAAATCATACTTCATAATGATGGCATCATGAATATATTTAAAATTATAGATTTCTATATAAGGTGATAAATACATGATTTTATTTCTAATACCTAAAATTATTCTCTTACTAAAAGCCTTATTACAAGTTTTTTCTGCTTTACTCATTAATAAAGATAATATATTAGGATTTTTCTGTAATGTTTTTTCCTCTATGTAAGTATCAGTAATATATCCATCTCCAGAGATTTTAATCTCTCTTGTTATGGCAGATATTGCCCCTTTTATATCTCCATCTTCAAAGATAATAAAAACATGCTTTCCGTAATTAAAAACCTCACTTTCAAAAAGTTTTATCATATCTTCAAGAGTTCTATTATAATTTTCATCTAAATTAATTATAAAATTGTACAAATCTTCTCTATTCTTATCATATAATTCATCAAAAGTTAGTATTTTCATTATTTCCTCCCAGTAAGAGATAAAATTTAACACTTATATTATATCATTAAATTTTAGATAATTATAAACTATAGAAATATAATATGAAAATTTAAAATATACTATGGAAAATAATTTTTTTATAAAAATAGCCTAACCTCTTAAAAATTATAAGATGAAATTCACTGTTAGTGAATTTCTAAAATAGAGCTTGTTCTAAAAAGCTCCAAAGACATTAATGGTGGAGTTTTAATTATAATTCGTATCTTTCATCCTTAATTTTTACTAAATATATAAATCTTAATTAGCTACTTTTCATTAAAACTTACAAATAATTAATAGTGAAGAATTAAGAAAAATTTAATTCTTTACTATTAATTATTACTTTTTATAGATTCTTTATTTTTTAACTCTTCCCTAAATTTCATATATACCTTACCTAGATTCAAAGCATCATCAAGGGCATTATGTTGCTGACCTTCAAATTGAATATCATATGCTTTCAGAGCATTTATTAATGAAATTTGAGTCTTACTATTTAAGTGCCTGGTTAAAACAGCTTGAAAATTACCATAATTATCTATCATTTTATTTATGATTGAAAGATCGCATTTATTTAATCTTACATCTCTTTTTAAAGCTCTTATATCATCATTTCCCCAACTTATAAAAATTACATCATCTTCTCCCACCCATTTTTCGAATCTAGAAAAAACTTTTATAAAATAGTCTGCATTATCTATTTCCTTTTGGTCTATATTTGTTAATGTTTTGCAACGATCACTTAAAACCGAATTAAAAGATGGTTTTATATAAGAGTAAAATACTTTATTATTATTGTTACTATATCTTACTGCTCCAATTGAAATTATTTCATTATTTACACCTTCAACATTGGTACAATTCATTTCAAAATCAAAAAATATAATATCTAAATTATTGTTTTCTAATATTTTATTTATATTTTTAGTATCATTATTTTCTTTATTTTTTCTTTTTAAATCCTTTATTTTTTTATTATTACCATAAAACTCTTTCAAAAACTTATACAGTTCTTTACTATTATTCTTATTAAAAACCAATTCCCAATTTCTATGCCATTGTAATTTTAAAGCTATTTTAGATAATTTTTTTATACTACATTTATTTTCCTTGAATCCATTTAAAATTTCACTTATTTTATCTAATACTGCCTTAGAATCAGTATTAATATAAACTTTATCGTCAGAAGTTATCTTGCCTTTTATCTCTAATCTTTCAATTTCCGCCATTAAACATTTTAAGCATTTTATATGTGCTTCTCTTAAATCTTCAGCAATAAAATTTTCTCTCGATTTGAATATTAGTTTTTTTTCATTAATAATCAAAAATAATCCTTTACTATTACCATTATCAGCATTAAACTTCATGCTGTAATAACATATAATATGCCTCTGCTGATTTTCCAACTATT
>NZ_JBSVQM010000031.1:0-38288 GCF_054863625.1 Clostridium sp. Marseille-QA1073
TCTAATTCACAGTTCACAATGCACAATTCACAATTATGGATATTTCTCAGTTGCCACTGAGAAATTTAGAATTGATTTTGTAGCAGCGAACAGTGTTCGCCACATAACTAGCAATTGCATTGCTAGTGAAAAAGTACATTAAAGAAATTATTTTTCTAAAAAATAATTTCCTCCTTAATTGTAAATTGTGAACTGTGCATTGTGCATTATTTAAGGTTGTGTATTGTTTAAAGTTATCCTCAGATTTAACTTTTTATAATTTCCTATAGAAAATAAAAAGTAGCTGTTTTCTAAACAGCTACTTTTTTGTTATTTTTCTTTTAAATGTAAAATTATAAAAATTAAAATTTCTATTAAGCTGAAATTTTACCTTCTACATTCATATCTTCTTTTGCTCCAAATGTTCTAAGTACTAGTTTAACTAATTCATTAACTATTACAATTGTTGAACATAATCCTATAATCTTTAACCACATTATTGGGCTTAATGCTACTGCACTAAAGAAATCTTTAAATACTTCTGTAAATATTAATTGTCCTATAGCAGTTATTACTATAACTCGTAGAGCAATTTTGTTTTTTGTAAAGTTTGGTATTATACTGTCTTTACCAAATTCTCTACAGTTAAAGGCATTAAATAATGCACTGAATGCAAATATACCAAATAATACGGTTTCCATTTCATTAGGTACAAATCCATTAGCTGAAGCAGGTGCTACTTCAGCGCCTAAAATATTAAAATTCATTTGAATAAACAACAGTGCTGTTATATATAATGCATTTAATATTACAGTAGTTAACATTTGCTTTGTAATTATATTAGCTTTTCTATTAACTGGCTTTCTCTTTAACACCTTATCTCTTACTGGCTCTAAACCTAATGCTAATGCTGGTGGACCATCCATTATAATGTTAACCCACAATAATTGAATAGTCGTAAATGGCATTTCATGACCTGTAATCTGAGAAACAATAGCTATAAGAAAGGCAACTATATTAACTGTAATTTGGAATTGGATAAATCTTTGGAAGTTCTCATAGATTCCTCTTCCCCATTTAATAGCTTTTATAATAGTACCAAAACTATCATCTGTAAGAATTATATCTGCTGCATTCTTACTAACTTCTGTTCCAGCAATACCCATTGCTACTCCAACATCTGCTTTAGTTAATGCTGGCGCGTCATTAATTCCATCTCCGGTAACTGCAACAACCTCTCCATTATGTTGAAGAGCATCAACTATTCTCATCTTAGTTTCTGGTTTTGAACGAGCAACTATTGCAATTGTTTTTATTTCTTCTCTAAGTTTTTCATCACTTAAAGTATCAATAAAAGTTGCCTCAACAGCTCTCATGTTATCAGTTACTATTCCTAATTCCTTACCAATTGCCACTGCAGTATTAATATTATCTCCAGTAAGCATTTTAGTTTGTACTCCAGCTTTTCTAGCTGTCTCTACAGCTTCCTTAACTTCTGGTCTTAGTGGATCTTTGATTCCAACAAAACCTGTAAATATTAGACCATCCTCAAATTGGTCAGCAGCTATTGTATCTACTGCAACTTCTGCCAACTCTGATGGCATATATTTATAACCGAATCCTAAAATACGCATTGATTGACTTTGTAATTTTTCTATTTCTGATAAAATTTCACTTCTTCTTTTTTCTGTAAGCTCATTTACTTCATTGTTTATATGCTCATACTTACAAAGACTTAAAATGATCTCTGGTGCTCCCTTAGAAAGTAGTACAGAGTCTTGTCCATTTTTCATGATAGTTACCATTCTCTTACGCATTGAAGTAAATGGTATTTGGTGTACTATTTCAGCACTTTCTCTTTTTTCTTTATAATTATGCGGATCATTACAAAGAAGTAATGCACATTCAGTAGCACTTCCTAGATATTTAAAGGAATTGCCCTCAGGTTCAACATCTGCTGTAGAGTTTACAATACAGTTATCAATAAAGAAATTGTCATTAGTAAACTCAGATTTTTCAACAAATTTTCCATTTAAATAAACTTTCTCTACTGTCATTCTATTTTGTGTTAATGTACCTGTTTTATCAGAACATACTACACTTACAGCTCCTATTGTTTCACAAGCTTCCTTTTTAGTAACAAGAGCATTAATCTTTGCCATCTTTTGCATTGTTATTGCTAATGTCATATTTATCATTGTTGGAAGTCCTTCTGGAACTGCTGCAACTATTAAAGCAACACATACTATAAATGCTGTTTTAACTGGACCTATAGAATCTAAAAATGGCATAAATCCTGAAGTATCTATATGTAATGCACCTGATAATACCATCTTTGCAACCATAGCAATAAATAATAATCCTGCTATAGCACTAGATATCTTCGAAATTTGTCCGCCTAATTCTCCTAATTTAATTTGTAGAGGAGTTTCTCCATCATCTTCTACAAGGCTAGCTGCAATTTTACCCATTTCTGTATTATCTCCTGTTGAAGTTAATACAGCTTTACCTCTTCCATAAGCTACAAGAGTACCTCCAAATATCATGTTAGTTTGTTTTGCCGGAATTGGGTCTTGAACTATATTTTTTCCTTCAGACTCTATAACTTCCATCTCTACTATGTTGTCTGCATTTTTAGATACGTCATCTGACTCTCCTGTTAACATATCCTCTCTTACTTTTAAATCTAAGGTTTCAATTAATCTAGCATCTGCTGGCACCATATCGCCAGTTTCAATCATAATTATATCTCCAGGTACAAGCTCACTTTTGTTAACCTGTAGTATTTTCCCACCTCTAATTGCTTTAACTTCAATATCTTCTGTCATCTTAGCTAGGGCTTCTGCTGCTTTTTTAGATTTTCCTTCTGTTACGATACCAATGGTTATACCTAGTGATATAGCACAGATAATTCCAATTGCATCATGATACTCACCTATTAATGCGCTTATACCAGCAGCAATTAAAAGAATTATCATCATCGGTTCTGTTACTGCATCTTTAATATCATCCCAAAGACTACCTTCTTCTTGTTTAGTGAATTGATTATGTCCATATTTCTCAATTCTTTTTTTAACTTCCTCATCAGATAATCCCCGCGACGAGTCTACATCTAACTCTTTCAAGACCTCTTCTTTTGACTCTTTGAAGAATTTCATTTTTACACCTCTTTATTAATCTTCTAAATTTTAAAAATACACTATCTTAATCTGTTTGCAATGTCCTGAAGGCCTGTATCATTTGTCCCTTCACCTAGTGCAGAAAATTTCCATTCACCATCATGACGATACAATTCTCCAACTAACAGTGATGTCTTACCACTATAGTCATCTGATAAATTATATTTTATTAACTCTTTTCTTGTTTTAGTATCAACTACTCTTATAAAGGCATTTTTTATCATACCAAAATCTTGATTTCTCTTTATACAATCATATATATTTACAGTAAATAGCAATCTATGGATATTAGGACTAATTTTATTCAGCTCAACAATGATTTGCTCATCATCTCCATCACCATCTCCTGTAAGATTATCTCCAGTATGAACTACTCCTCCACAAGAGCTTTTTAGATTTCCAAAATACACTACACTTTTATTTCCCACTAATTTACCATTTTGGTTTAACATAAATACTGAAGCATCACAATCTATGTTTGCTACTGATTTTCCTCCAAAAAGGCCTCCTAAAAATCCACCACTTCTACTTTCTGCTGCATCCCATCCTAAGCCTACTACAATTTTAGATAATGAAGGGTTGTCTTTAGTTAAACTAACCTTTTGTCCCTTTTGTAAATTGACTGACATATGTCTCACCTCTTTTTGCTAAGTTTTCTATACATTTACTCCAAAATTCTTACAAAGAGCTTCTAATCCTCCTTGAAAGCCACTGCCTACAGCATTAAATTTCCATTCACCATTATATCTATATATCTCTGCAACAACTAATGCTGTTTCTACGCTGAAGTCTTCTCCTAAATCGTATTTAAGTAATTCTTTATCTGTTGAAGCATCAACAATTCTTACAAAAGCATTAGATACTTGTCCAAAATTTTGTCGTCTTATATCTGCTTCATGAATAGTAACTGTGAAAGCTATTTTTTCAATATTTGATGGTATCTTACTTAAATCAATTGTTATTTGCTCATCATCACCTTCACCATCTCCTGTAAGGTTATCTCCCATATGAAGTACAGAACCTGATTCATGGCTTAAATTATTATAAAATACAAAATCTCCATCTGATGAAACCCTTCCATTATTTAACAACAAGAAAGCAGCAGCATCTAAATCAAAGTCATATCCTCCATCATATAAATTGGTATCCCATCCTAAGCCTACTATTATTTTTGTTAATTTAGGATGTCCTTTAGTCAAATCAACTTTTTGTCCCTTTTTTAATACTACGCCCATCTCTGTTCCTCCTTATTGACCATATGACTTTTATATATAAACAAAGATACTTAGGTTAAGTATCTTTATATATTATACATTTAATCCAAAGTTTCTACATAGTGCTTCTAGTCCACCTTCAAAGCCACTTCCTATTGCATTAAATTTCCATTCACCATTATTTCTGTATATTTCTCCAACTATAACAGCTGTTTCAATACTAAAATCTTCTCCTAAATCATATCTGATTAATTCAGTATTATTATCAGCATTTACTACTCTTACAAAAGCATTAGATACTTGTCCAAAATTTTGACCTCTTGTTATTGGATCATAAATTGTTACAGTGAAAGCAATTTTGCTTATGTTTGCTGGGATTTTAGATAAGTCAATTGTTATTTGCTCATCATCACCATCTCCATCACCTGTTAAGTTATCCCCTAAATGTGTTATTGAGCCTGAACTATGTCTTAAATTATTGAAGAACACAAAATCTTGTTCACTCTGCACTCTTCCATCTTCTCCAAGGGCAAATGCCGCTGTATCTAAATCAAATTGATGACCACCGTCATATTTATTAGTGTCCCATCCAAGTCCAATTAATAAATTTTTTAACCCTGGATTACCTTTTGTTAAATCAACCTTTTGTCCTTTTTTTAATGAAATACCCATAAAACCTACCTCCATTTCTTTCAAAACAAATTTTATATAAAAATGATCTAATTTTGTATAAAGTTAATATCGATATACTGTATATTATATTATGTTTTCCCTCATAATACAATTCTATGGAACAATATTAAGGTTAAAAATACTTAAAAATACTTTATTTCTAAGTATTTTTAAGTTTTCGACAAAATTACAAAAAAGTCATGGTTACCCATGACTTTTAGTTTTTTATTCTTCTATATCATAACTTTCTAATAATGAATATTCCTCTTTAAATTCATCAAGAGGTAATACAGGATAGTCACTTAAAGCTAATTCTGTTTCTTCATTTTCATCTTTAACTATCTCAAAATATACTTCATGAGCTTCTAGATCAACCCTAGAGCATCTTACTTTAAGTTCATCACCTAATCTGTATACTTTCTTAGTTCTTTCGCCTATTAGCAATATACGTTTTTCGTCATAGCTATAGTAGTCATCATCTAAAAAGCTTATATGAACTAATCCTTCTATGGTATTAGGTAATTCTATAAACATACCAAAGTTAGTAACTGAAGATATAATACCTTCAAATTCTTCTCCAATTCTTTCTGACATGTATTCAGCTTTCTTAAGATCGTCTACTTCTCTTTCTGCCTCTACTGCAATTTTTTCAGTATCAGATGATTGTTTTGAAGCATCCTCAACTATTTTTCTAAGCTTTTTATCTCTTGAATCACTTAATCCACCATTTAAGCTCTCTTTAATTATTCTATGAATCATAAGATCAGGATATCTTCTTATTGGTGAAGTAAAGTGACAATAGTATTTTGCTGCCAATCCAAAGTGTCCTAAACATTCTGGCGAATAGCGAGCTTTCATCATTGAGCGAAGTAATAATCTACTTACTACCATTTCTTCCTTTTTACCCTTTACTTTTTCTAAGACCTCTTGAAGCATACTTGGATGAACTTCTGAAGTATGTCTTATAAAGTATCCTAAATTGTAGACAAACTCGTTAAAATGCATTAATTTTTCTTCGTCTGGGTCTTCGTGAACTCTATATACAAAAGGCATGTTAAGCCAGAACATATGCTCAGCTACAGTTTCATTACAAACTAGCATAAACTCTTCTATAATTCTATTTGAAACAGCTCTTTCATAAGGTCTAACATCAATAGGCTTTCCGTTTTTATCTAAAATAATTTTTGATTCCTCAAATTCAAAATCTATGGAGCCTCTTTTAAATCTTCTCTTATTTAAAATTTCAAAAAGTTTTTCCATATTCTTAAAATCTTCATGAAGGTACTCATATTTTTTTATAGTTTCTTCATCTTTATCTCTTAAAATTTTAGTAACATCTGTATAAGTCATTCTCTCATCAGTTTTAATGATACTTTCCATTATTTCATGATTTAAAACTTTACCATTAGAATCTATTTCCATAAAACAGCTTAATGCTAATCTATCTACTTTAGGATTTAAACTACATACACCATTTGAAAGTTTTTTAGGAAGCATTGGTATAACTCTATCTATTAAGTAAACAGAAGTTCCTCTTTTAAAGGCTTCCTTATCTAATGGACTTTTTTCTTTAACATAGTGAGATACGTCTGCAATATGAACTCCTAATTTAAAGTTTCCATTTGGAAGTATTTCCACAGAAACTGCATCATCTAAATCTTTTGCATCCTCTCCATCTATGGTTACCATCCTTACGTCTGTTAAATCACGTCTTCTTTCATATTCTTCTTTAGGTATTTCCTCAGATATGCCAAGTGTAAACTTTTCAACATCCTCTGGAAAATCCTCAGGAAGATTATGTTTTCTTATAATTGTTAAAATATCAATTCCTCTATCACCTTTGTAGCCTAATATCTCAATAATTTTACCTTCAGGATTTCTTCTACTTTCTGGCCATCTAGTTATTTCAACCACAACAATTTGACCAGATTTTGCACTATTTCTATCACTTTTTGGAATAAATATATCTTGAGCTATTTTTTGATCATCAGGTACTACAAACCCGAAATTTTTACTATCCTCATATATTCCTACTAACTTCTTATTTTTTCTCTCAATTATTCTTATTATTTCCCCTTCGGATTTTCGTCCTCTGTCTTCATCCTTTAAGATTTTGACTACTACTCTATCTCCATGCATTGCACCTTTAACATTGCTTGCAGGTATAAATATATCTGGTCTTTCCTCATCTGCTATAACAAAACCAAATCCTCTTTGATGACCTTGGAAAGTTCCTGAAACCAACCCCATTTTTTCTGGAATTCCATAAAACTCTGCTCTATTTTTAATAATTTGTCCGTCTTTTTCCATATCATCTAACAATTTTTTAAAGTCTTTAATATCTTTTTTACCAATGCTAAATACTTTAGCAAGTTCTTGTATATTCATAGGCTTATATGCCTGTTCTGTCATAAAATTAATTAGAACCTCTCTAATGTTCATCTTTTCCCTCCTTGATTAAAAGCTAAATATATTTCATGAAACATTTTATAATATTCATATAACTAAAAATTGCATCTATCATATATTATTATCTTCTAAAATCTATATTATTATTAACTTATATATTTTCATTATACAGAAATCTGTTTAATTATCGGCAATAATAAAATTTTATATATTTTTTTATATAAAATTTATTGTTTGATAATTTTACACAATTATTAATATAATAACGCTTAAAGATTATTTACTTTATGAATTGTAAATTCGAATTTTACATTATTTAAAACCATAGGTTGGAATATTAAGAGCGTAGGCTATATTGAGCTATATATTAACTCTCAGGGTATTATATAATCATAAGCATAGTATTTAAATTCATAGTAATTTTTAATCCACAGCTTTCCATAAAAATATATTACTATATTTAAAAATAAAAAATCTTCTAGTACGACTCTGCTACTAGAAGATTTTTTATGACAAACTATGCATTACAACAAAATTCGACATGCAATAAATATGCGACAGCCCTTGGGGTTGGGCTGCCTGAAATAAATAAAAAGGGGGCTATATATCTCTTTATTTATTTTGCACCTTTATTATATTACTATTTCAATCCATATTCAAGTATATTTATAAAAAATTTTATAAAAAATACATATTTTTATTGGAAATTTCTTAATATATTAACAATCTTTTTAAATTTAGAGGTTTTTCATCATGTAAAAATGTATATTTTATTAATATTCTGTTAATTCGTAAGACATATTGTTACATAACCCTTATACAATTGAGAATTGACGATTGACAATGGACAATTATGGATACTTCTCTTTTAATAAGAGAAGCTTTTAATTAATTTCTTTTTAAAGTGACACAGTCACTTTTATTGAAAAATGCATTTGAAGAAATTAATTTCAATCATAATTGTCAATTTTCCATTCTCAAATATCTAATTGTAGAGGCGAACAGTGTTCGCCATAATATTTTTTATATTAATATTAAATTATGAGACATATACAAAAAAACTGGTGAACACTGTTCACCTGTACTAAAAAAACTAGCAATTATATTGCTAGTTTAAAATCAGTTAAAGAAATTAATTTGTAAAGAATTAATTTCAACCGTAATTGTCAATTTCAATTTTCCATTTTCAATTATCTAAGTTTTTTCTACACATTTTTAAGCATTTCTATTTCTTCTTCCGTTAATTCTCTATATGTGCCTTCTTCTAAACTTTCATCTATTTTAAGTGGACCAAAGCTTATTCTTCTTAAATAAACTACAGATTTACCTACTGCTTCAAACATTCTTTTAACTTGATGAAATTTACCTTCTTGAATTGTGACTAAAACTTCTGACCCATGCTCGCTAGCTTCAAGTATTTCTAATTTAGCAGGCATACACTGATATCCATCATCTAATATAATCCTATTTTCAAAAGCTTTAACATCTTCTTCTGTAACTACTTTATCTATTTCAGCATAATAAACCTTATCTACATGACTTTTAGGAGATATTAATTTATGATTTAACTCTCCATCATTAGTTATTAAAAGTAATCCTACTGTATCTTTGTCTAGTCTTCCTACAGGAAATGGTTTAAACACTTGATATTCTGGCTCTAAAATATCTATTACTGTTTCATCATAATTGTCAAAGGTAGCACTTACCACTCCATCAGGTTTATTCATCATTATATATATAAATTCTCTATAGTTTAAAACTTCCCCTTTAACCTCAATAACATCAACTTCAGGGTTAATTTTTATAGCACTATCTTTAACTTCTTCCCCATTAACTAAAACTTCTCCTTTTTTGCATAGTGCCTTAACCTCTTTTCTACTTCCATGACCTAAATTTGCTAAAACTTTATCTAATCTTTCCATCATATTCTAATCCTACCTTTCAACCGCTAACTTAACACTCCTTATTATATACATTTAGAATAAAATAAAACAAGAGGTTATTCAATTCACAATTCACAATGCAAAATTCACAATTATGGATATTCCTCAGTGGTAACTGAGAAATTTAAAATTGATTCCGTAGCGGCGAACAATATTCGCCATAATGACTAGCAATATAAAATTGCTAGTGAAAGATACATTAAAGAAATTATTTTGCTAAAAAATAATTTCAACCTTAATTGTCAATTTTCCATTCTCCATTGATAAAGTCCCTGAGGTGCAATAAAATATTGTACAGTATCTACAATTAAAACAATATCTTAATTATATTTCTTCAAAATTATAGCTTAAATTATCTAATTTCTGCTCCAAACTATACTGCACCTCAGAGGAACCCTAAAGGGCTTCACTACTGTTCCCCAGAGGTGAACAAAAAACTAGCAATTGTATTGCTAGTTTAAAATCAATTAAAGAAATTAATTCGTAAAGAATTAATTTTAACCACAATTGTCAATTGTCAATTCTCCATTTTCCATTGACTAAGGGTTGTAATATTTTTTTATTTTCACAAGATAATTTTGAGTTTCTTCTGGTAGTTTGTTAAAGTCAGCATGAGTTTTTACACCTCTCCACTGCATAGTTCCTGGTCCGCAATTATAAGCTGCTAATGCCATTTCTAAATCTCCATTAAACATTTCTAGATAATCTTTTATATGTCTTGTACCTGCATCAATATTTTCTTCAATATTAAATGGGTCTTTAACTCCATAATGACTAACATTTTCAGGCATCAATTGCATAAGCCCCATTGCCCCTGCCCATGATACAGTTTGAGGATTAAAGTCTGACTCAACCTTTATAATAGCTCTTATTAAACCTTCATTTACATTATGTTTTAATGAAGCCTGCTTAATTGCACTTTCAATTCTAATATCATCACTTACAGGTGTTGTAGGAGAAATATATCCATTATTAATTCCATGATAACTAGCACTGCTAGCACCTCTACTTACAATTCCATCTAAGTTATAGTTAGGTCTTAAAATTAAATCTGTAATATGAGTTAAATCATTATTTGCTCCTAAAGCTGCTTGTCCATTAATTTTGCTGGCTTCATCCTTTTCTTTTAAGGCATTTAAAAGACTGCTTAGAATCATATTAAAGCCTTCACTGCTACCTTCCCCTGAACCTTTAAACATGCTTGCTGCTAGCATAACTGGCAGCATACTATTCATATTATTATTTTCAATGTTCCCCATGTTTTGTACCGTCAAAATTCTCACCTATCTTTCAAAACTTTTATGAGTTTACCTTAATCTCTAGTATATCGTAGTCTTCATATGCTATTTTCTTATGACTGCTTTTTGTTAATGCCAATAGTTTATAGAAGCCCTTTTTAAATGGTATAAAAGTATAATAGCTTTTTTTACTATACTTTTGAATTAATCTCCAATCGCCTTTTTCCATAAGGTAAAATTCATATATTGTATCTTTTCCACCTTGAGAACTTACTGTAAAATTTATTGACTCATTACATTTAAATTCTTCCTTATCAATAGTTATTTTACAATTTGTAATTGGTGGCGCCTCTAATACATTAAAAATTAAACTTTTTTTACTATCATATTCCACTGTACTTGAAATATTTTTGCTCATAATATCTACAACATATCGTCCTGCACATCTTGGAATAAATTTAAATTTTTTCTCTGATATAAGATCAGATTTCTCAACCTCATGGCCATTTATTTTAATATTATATTTTATAAGGCTATTTTCCGTATTTTCCATTACTGCTTCTAATACTATGGAATCTCCTACTAAATAATATTCTTTGCTAGATGTTAGGACATACTCTATCTTAGCTGGAATATATTCGTAGCAATCAATATAAGCTACAGAATGAACGTCATATTCTCTTTTAGATCGTTTATCCTTAACCATAATTTCAAGTTCATACTGTCCTACTTCTTCTGGAGAAAAGTCAACCCAATTATGATCTCCATATTCTATTTTATCGACTATTCTATCATTTTTCTTAACTATAAAACTATATTTTAATTCTGTTCCACCAGTAGCAATAACTTTAACATTTATAGGTTCTTTAACTAAAAGCTGTCTTTTTTTATCAAATAAAATTTCAGCTATCTCTACTTTTTCTACAAAGTCTTCTTCTATAGTAAAGTTCATTTTTTCTTTAAGCTCATAATCTCCATCAAAAGACTTATCTTTAATGTAAACTTCAATAATATATTCTCCACATTTTGTAGGCTTCCAAAGATAGCTATTTGAATTATTATATTTAGTAGTTTGACTTTCATTACCATCTATGACAAACCTATATAATAATTCTCTCCCACCTGATGCTACTGCTTTTAATGTTATAGCAGTATCTATAACTTGAGGAGAACTTAAATCACTAGTAAAACTAAGAAGTTTAATAGTATTATAAGGAGCAATTTTATAATGAATAATAGCTCTATCATCAAATTCTTTAGGTGAATACATATCTTTAGCTAAACATAAGAGTTTATAATCTCCTTTTTTATTCTCACTAAAACTAACTAGCCTTTTAGTAGAATAATCTTGAATACAAGTTACTTCTCCATATTCATTTATTTTAACAAATTTATATAATATAACCCTGCTCTCATCAAAATTAGCTTCCACTTCAAAAATAAGTTCACTATCAACTAAAAGTTCTGTAGATATACATTTAAAATTGGTTATTTCCAATGAAGAAATTGGTAGAACTTCAAATCTTATAGATTTAAAGTCATCAAATAAATTTTTTGATTGTATATTCTTACACTCAACTAAAAATTCCATTTCTCCGTGTTGCTTTGGAGTATAGCTTAAATTATTTTGAGCAGAATAATCCGTTAAAAGAGTCCAACGAGAGTTTTCTTTAACCCAGTACCTATACATTATAGATGGTGAGATTCCCTCTACAGTTAAGTTAATCTTTTCTCCAACTTTAACTTCATCTCTATCTAAATATATGGATTTTATTAAATTTTCTTCACACTTGCCAATTATGTAATCGATTTTAGACATAAAATCAAAAGGCTTCTTGCTTCCTTCACTTTTGGCTTGTACCATTATTATATATTTTCCATCATCCTTAGGCTGCCACTTAATACAACTATCATTTTGAAAATCTTTAATAGTCTCCCAAGTTCCATCATTTCCAATTAGAAATTTATATAATAAATTTTGTTCTATTTCATTTTCAATACTAATAGTTATTTCTGTACCCTTTTCTTGAGGACTTTGCATGTTTGTAATAATATTCATTTCATTCATTTATTACCCATTCCTCCCCAGTTCATAATTCTCAAAACACTTTACAAATAGCTCATAGTATGATAATTACTATGCAATTAAAACCGTCCCTCAATCATACTATTAATGGAATTTTTCTTCTTATATATTCAAGATATCAACTCCATATTTAACCATTTATTTTGTTTCATATACCCTATTTCATTATACTATAGTTCCAAAATATAGAAAAGAATAAATTATCAATCAAATTCCAATAATAAGGTAAATCATTTTTGTTTGATTAACATTACGAATATTTATTCATCATACTCAATTAATAACTAAAAAACTTTATTATACATTGTATTTAAGAAAGGAGCTATGAAAATGCCTAAAGATAAAAAAGATTTATATGACCCAACCTATACATATAAAAAGTCGGATGTAGATATACAAAACTTTAAAGATTCTTATCCTGTAATAGAACGCACAAATAATGGACTAATCTTTCCTGAAGGAATAAAACCAGATATGGATACAGAACAATTGAGAAATCGCGATTAATTTAGTTCACAATTTAAGAAGATTTCTCATCATTATTCTTACACCCCTTTGGCAATTGAGAATTGACAATGGACTATGGACAATTGTGGATATTTCTCAGTGGTAACTGAGAAATATCCACAATTATTTATCTGTAGCAGCGAATAATGTTCGCCACATAACTAGCAATTTCATTGCTAGCTTAGAAACATATTCAAGAAATTATTTTGCCTAAAAATAATTTCCTCCTTAATTGTCAATTGTCAATTTTGAATTCTCCATTGATAAAGCTCCTGGGTGCAGTATGATATGGCACTATATCTGCAATATTAAGCGATATTTTAGCTATATTGCTTATCTCAATAATGCTAGTGTAAATTCAATAATTTTGTTCCAAATTATACTGCACCTTAGGGGAACCCTTATACAATTGAAAATTGACGATTGACAATGGAGAATTATTGATACTTCTCTTTTATAAGAGAAGTTCTTAATTTATTTCTTTTCAAAGTAACTCAGTCAACTTTATTGAAAAATCTATTTAAAGAAATTAATCTGTAAGAATTAATTTCTACCACAATTATCAATTTTCCATTTTCAATTCTTAATTGATTAAGTTCCCCAGAGGTGAAAAAAACTAGCAATTACATTGCTAGTTAAAAAATCTATTAAAGAAATTAATTTTGTAAATTAATTTCAACCTTAATTCTTAATTCTTCATACTTAATTGTTAATTCCTATAAGTTATCGTATTCTTTTACCAACTTTAATAAGTTCTTATAAAGTCTTTCATCATCTTCATCTTTACGTTTTTTAGGATTTGAAGTTTTACCTCCACCTCTTCTTACTTTTGACGAAATGTGACGTTCAAAAAGAAGCTTATCGATATTTTCATCAGTGTATATATATCCTTTTGGATTTATGACATAGGCTCCTTTACCTAATACCATGGCTGCAACTCCGTAGTCTTGAGTTACTATTATATCCTTTTCCTTTGTATCATTAGCTATTTTCATATCCACACTTTGAAATCCACTATCCATGTATTTAACCTCTCCATAACTTGGAGATATTACATGATTTAAATCACAGTAAAATATTAGTTCTTTATTAAAATTTTCAGCTACTTCCTCAATGATATGTTTCGCTGGACATGCATCTGCGTCTACTAAAATTCTCATAACTTATTTCCTCTAATCTCTTATTTAGTTCTTCTTTTCTTTTCTCATATCCTGGTTTTCCAAGTAATGCAAACATATTTTTCTTATAATCTTCAACACCTTCTTGATTGAACGGATTTATTCCTAAAAGATATCCACTTATGGCACAAGCCTTTTCAAAAAAATATATCATATAACCTAAATAATAAGGTGATAATTCTTTTATACTTATTCTTATGTTTGGTACTCCTCCTTCATTATGGGCAAGTTCAGTACCTTCCATAGCTCTTTTATTTACATAATCTATAGTTTTACCACATAAAAAGTTTAATTCATCTACGTTTTTATCATCTTCAAACATCATAAGCTCTCTTTTAGGAGCCTCTATATTTATTGTGGTCTCAAAAAAAATTCTAAGACCATCTTGAATATATTGTCCCATTGAATGAAGATCTGTAGAAAAATTTACACTAGAAGGGAAAATTCCTCTATGTTCCTTTCCATGACTTTCTGCAAATAATTGTTTCCACCATTCATTAAAATACATTAGGCAAGGTTCATAGTTAGCAATAATTTCTATTGTTTTTGCCTTCATATACAATAAATGTCTTGCGGCTGCATATCTATAACAATTATTTTTTTTAATATCCATTATTTTATACTCTTCTCTTGCGTCTTCTGCACCTTTTAAAAGCATTTTAACATCTATATCAGCTACCTTTATCGGAAGTAATCCTACTGAAGTAAGAACTGAATATCTTCCTCCAATATCATCTGGAATGGTAAAACTCTCATAGCCTTCATCTTCACAAAGTTTTCTCAGCGCACCATTTTTTTTATCTGTAGTTACAAAAATTCTTTCTTTTGCTCCTTCTTTTCCGTACTTTTCTTCTAGCACTCTTTTAAAAAATCTAAAAGCAATAGCTGGCTCAGTAGTGGTACCTGATTTAGATATAACATTTATTGAAAAATCTACATCCTCTACCATCTCTAATATCTCTGATAAATAGGTAGAGCTTATATTATTTCCAGCAAAATAAATTTTAGGACCTTTTCTTTTTTCTCTAGGTAGATTATTGTAAAAACTATGCCTTAAAGCTTCTATCACAGCCCTAGCTCCTAGATAAGAGCCTCCTATGCCAATTATTATAAAGGCATCAGAATTGCTATTTATTTTTTCTGCTACTGTTTCAATTCTATCTAGTTCATCTTTATCATAATTTATGGGTAAATCTAACCACCCTAAGGCATCATTTCCTAAACCTGTTTTATTCTCTAACATTTCATGAGCCTCTTCTACCATAGGAGAAAAATTTATTATTTCATCCTCAGTTAAATAGGGTAAGCATTTTGATAGATCTAAGCATAATTCATTGCCCATTAAAAAATACCTCCGTATAAAATAATAAATGCTAAAATTTAACTTAGCATTTATTAATAATTTATACAAAAATCCTATTGGTTATACTATAAAGTGGTTAAAAATAAAAAGTTATGTGTATAAGCTACTTTTAAAATTATATATAGCCCAGTATAGCTGCTTACTTGGATATTTCAATTCACAACTTAAAATAATGCTCAATTTACAATTCACAATTTATGAAGAAATTAATTTTATAAATTAATTTCTTTAAATAGATTTTTTTATTAGCAATACAATTGCTAGTTTTTATAAGAAGTTACGTCGTAACTTCAAAAACAAATCAATTCTAAATTTCTCAACCTCTGCTGAAAAATATCCACAATTGTGAATTGAAAGTAGCGCTCCATTATCAATTGCTAATTTTCAATTACAAAAATATGTACATCTTTTCTAAGTATATAATAGGATTTTTACTAATACAATTTCTATTAAACTATTTTAATTTCTATATAGTTTAGTTTTATTATACTTTATTATTATTAAAATAGCCTTAAAATTCCTTTTGATTAGTATTAATTTTTAATTTGAATTCGCTATAATAAATGCTCACAAATTTTTTATAAACTCAAAACTAAAAAGAGAGCATAACTACTAAGTAAGCTCTCTTTTTATTAACCATCTTAAAAGATAATTAGTTCTCTATACTAATTCTATAATACGTAATATCTTCTCTAACATAAAATATTAATTATATTTTTAACTAATTCTTTTAAGTGCATTATTCTATAATAAATTTATCTGTTTCATTTTTCATATCTTTTGTCATAGATGTTAATTCTTGTGCTGCACTTGCTACTTCTTCTGATGATGCATTCATCTCTTGAGTTATAGCTGCAATTTCTTCTGATGATGCAGAAACTTCTTGTGATACAGAAGATGCATTTTGAATTTTACTTAAAATCACTTCTTTATCACTTACAATTTGCCCTCCTATTTCCATGCTTCTATTTATCTTAGGCTTAATGTCTTCAACCGCTTTTGTAATTTTATCAAAAGATTCTATGGCTGTCTCTATTGTATCTCTTTGTGCTACCAACTCATTTTGCACTACAGAAGTAGTGTTAACCATTATATTGGTTTCATTAAATATAATATTTAAGAGTTTAGTTATATTTGCTGAAGATACTTTGCTCTGCTCTGCTAGCTTTCTTATTTCATCAGCTACTACCGCAAAACCTCTACCGACTTCTCCTGCTCTTGCAGCTTCTATTGCTGCATTTAGGGCTAATAAGTTAGTCTTTTCTGCTATTCCATTAATTACTGTTGTGATTTCATTTATTTTATCTACATTAGCTTCTACTAAACTTACTTTATTAACAAGTTCATTAAAGGATGTCTTTACATTATTTGAAGATGTAACAACACTTTCCATTTGTTTATTACTATTCTTAGAAAGTATCTGTATTTCTCCAGTACCAGCTTCTATTTCTTTAAGACCTACTATAGATTCTTCTATTTGGATATTAAATTCATCAAGCTTCTCTACTATTTTGGCTATATCACTTGATTGATCTTCTGCTCCTCTAGATACATCTTGAACTGAAACTGCTACTGTATCTGATGAACTTGACATTTCTTCTGATAGACTTGCCAAATTCTCTGAATATGCATCAATTTGAGCTGATTTTTCTTTTATACTCTTAATAATAGTAGCAACAGAACATTGCATTTTTTCCATTGCTTGTCCCATCGCTCCGAACTCATCTTTTCTTTTCATAAGTACTTCTGGAACATGCATAGTCATATCTCCACTTGCAATAGTATCTAAATGCTGAACTGAATATTTCATTGTTTTAGACATATTTCTAACTTGTATTAATATTAAAGTAATACTCAAACCTACGCAAATTACAGAAACTATAGCTATCATATCTCTTATGGTTTTAACTTCCCTTAGAACCTCTTCTTCAGCAATTTGTATTGCTGTAGTCCAGCCTGTATCCCCTACAGGTGAATAAGCAATAAAATATTTATCCTTGCCCACTTTAAAATTCTCAGAATTTGATTCTCCCTTTATCATTCTTTCAACACATTTACCAAATTCAGCTAATTGTTCATCCTTTTTTGATTCTGCAATAGGATTGTACTTCGTTACATACTCCTCATTTTCATGAGCAATTACAGTACCTATATTATCTACCATAAATGCACTTCCAGTTTCCCCAATTTTAATTTCAGAAATTTCTTTGCTGAAAACTGATGCATCTGTAATACCTACAATAACTCCTATAATTTCCTCTGTTCCTTTTGCTTTTATAGGCGCACAATAAGGTACTACAATCGTACCTTTATCTTCTGAATTGATGCTCTCCATAGGTGCCCCTACAGTAGCCTCTCCTCTTAATGCTTCCTTAAAATATGTTCTTCTAGATATATCAGCCTTACTATCACTAAAATTTAACTGACCACTTATATCAGCAATCCCTATTCTCATAAATTTATTTAGCTCTCCATTAGGCTGTAATAACTTTACTTTTTCTTTAATGCTTATCTTTGGATCTGAAATTTGTTCATCTATAGCTAAATTTTTAAGAACTTCTTTCTTAATGCTTAATTTTTCATCAATCATAGATGAAAATAACTTTGCCGTTTCTGGTAAAGTATAATTCGCCATAGAATTTAATGCTTTTTTAGAAATATTCATTGATATTAATGCTAAAGTTGAGCAGCTAATAAAGGATAAAATTGCAAAAGATGCAATCAACTTAGATCCCATACTCTTAAAATTAAATCTAATGCCATTAAAATTAATTTTAATCTTATTAATGTTCTTAATTTTCTTAAGTTTGCTCATTAAAATCTCTCCATCCTTTCAGTTATTTTACACTTACAAATTTAATCCCACATTTGCCTTATAAGTATAGATTTATTTAATGTATAGAAAACCAAAGTAAAAAATTGATATTTATTAAAATTGGTTATCTAGTTTAAATAATTTTAATAGCTTATTACCTTTAGTAAAATGTTTTAGTAAAACGTTTTAGTTTTACGGTTCAATAATCTTTAAAATCTTATTTATACTGATAATTTAAAATTCGTCAATAATCTACTAATCTTTATATCTTTTTCCAAAATATTTAAAGTGAGAATTTAATCTCACTTTAAATATTTTATGAAGTAATTACTATTTGGATTTTTTTCTATTTAGCTCTTCCTTTAAATAAAAACATTCTTCTAAGTTTATATCATAAGCATTTGCTAATACTAAATTATAATAAAAAACATCATATAATTTCTCTTCAATGGTTCCTTTTATTTTATTACCTTTCATTCTCTTATTTTTTCTAATGACTTCTGAAAGCTCTCCTACTTCTTCAATAAGTTTTAAAAAATACTCCTGTTTTAGTTCTGGATTATAATCTTTATTTCTAATAATTTCTTGAAGATATTTAATAGCTATATTACTCATAAAAACCCTCCCTATTATTTGGTAAATTCACAATTCACAGTGCAAAATTCACAATTATGGATATTTCTCAGCAGAAGCTGAGAAATTTAAAACTGATTTTTGGCGAACTTATGGGGTAACTTTTTATAAAAAATTAGTTAAAGAAATTAATTCGTAAAGAATTAATTTCAACCTTAATTGTAAATTTTGAATTGTACATTGTTTTAAGGTCGCTCATCTATATATTTATATAAGTTAAAGAATAAAGCTATTCTTAATTATTTAATATTATTCATGTTAATAATAAATAGTTATGTTACTACATTTTAAAATTAAACAATTAAAGGTTCTTTTAATATTCTTGTTTATAAAAGATAAAAAACCTACAGATAATGCTAATATCTATAGGTTTTCTTATGAAAATATTGACTAATTATTAACTAAAATTACTTTCATATAATGCTCTATAAACTCCGCTTAATTTTATCAATTCATCATGAGTACCTTCTTCTACTATTTTCCCATGTTTCATTAAATAAATTTTATCCATATTAGTTATCGTTGAAAGTCTATGAGCAATAGTTATTATAGTACAATCGCCATACTCTTTTAATATATTTTCAATAACTAAAGAGGTTGTTTCATTATCTAAGGCTGAGATAAACTCATCTAAAAGTAAAATTTTGGGATTTCTAATTAATGCTCTTGCTATTCCAATTCTTTGTTTTTCTCCTTCTGAAAGACTTGTACCATTTTCTCCAACTTTAGTTTTAAGTCCATCTGGTAAATTTTCTATAATAGGACTTAACTGTGCAATTTCCACAGCCTTTAAAAGTTCTTCATTTATAGCATTAGGATTTGAGAACAATATATTATTTTCAATAGTATCATCAAATAAAAAGGTGTCTTGGAATACAACAGCTATACTATCTCTTATATATGACATATTTAAATCATCAACTAATAAATTATTTATTTTAACTTCTCTTATGCTTGTCTTATAAAATCCTAATATTAATTTAAAAATTGTGCTTTTACCAGCACCACTTGCCCCTACAATTGCTACCTTCTCACCACTGTTAATTTTAAGATTTAAATCTTTAATTATAGGTAAATCATCTTTATAAGAAAATTTCACATTTTCAAAAGAAATTTCCCCTAATCTTATATCTTTATTCTTAGGAGTTTTTTTCTTATAAATACTTACAGGTTCATTAAATATATCATTTATTTTCTTCATTGAAACCCAAGTTTTCTGAATCTCTTGATATAAGGATATAATCTCTACCAATGGGTCTATAAGGAGTCCATTGTACATCATAAAGGCTGATAATCCTCCTATGGTTATCTCACCTTTAATTACTAAAACTCCACCTAGTACCGTTATAAGAGCTATAACTCCCATAAACATTATACTGTTAATTGATTGAATAAATGCAGCAAATCCCTGTTCTTTTCTAACATCTTTATTAGCTTCCTTACTTTTACTACTTATTTTATTTAACATATTATCTTGTTTACAATTTACTTGAACTTCTTTCATTCCCCTTAATCCCTCTTGATAAGCAAACCATAATTTAGCAAGAGAATTTCTACTCTTCTCAGAATAGGTTCTAAACTTTCCACCAACTTTTGAAGCAAATAAAGAAGTGGCTATTCCTAAAGGAATTACAAATAAGGTAAGCCTCCAATTTATGTTAATCATAAAATAAAGTCCCATACCAAAAGTAACTAATGATTTAGCTAAAAAAGTTATAGGTTTTAAAAATCCTTGCACAGTAACCTGCGTATCTTGCACAAGCCTTACCATTACATCTCCTGAATTATTTGTATCATAAAAACTTTGTGGCAAATAGGATAAATGTTTAAACACTTCACATCGTATAATATGCCCAAGCTTTGTTTCTACATAAATATTTAAATAACTTAATGTGTTATATGCCAAACTCCATAAAATTTGAAGTGCAAAATAAATACCTCCAACTTTTATAAGTTTTGAAACCCCTCCAGGCAATACACTAGTGGCTATATCCACCATTTCACTAAGTAGTTTTATAGGATATGTAGCTAAAAAACTAACTAAAATAATATCTATAGCAATAGCTATAAGTAAATACCAATTTCTAAGAAAAAAGTATAGAATCTTTTTACTGTCTTTTTTCTTTCCCATGTCCTCCCCCTCTTCCATTAATTCCTCAAATAAATTAAAAGTTTATTTGAAGAAATTAATTTCTACCTTAATGTACATTGTTTAAATTATCTTTTTCTATATATTAACAATTACTCTGACCTATATATTCTGTATTTTTCTTTACAATCCTTCAAAATTCGTCAGCATATTATGATATAATTGAGTGAATATTTAATTTAGGAGGATATTATGAAATTATACATAACTCGTCATGGAGAAACAGAATGGAATACAGAGAAAAGAATGCAAGGCTTTAAAAATTCTAACTTAACTGAAAAGGGAGTAAGCAATGCTAAAAAGCTTGGGAAAGCTTTAAAAGACATAAATTTCTCTAAGGTTTATAGTAGTCCTTTAGGTAGAACAATTGACACTTCAAAACATATCATTGGTGATAGGGACATAGAAATCGTTACTGTAGATTATTTAAAAGAAATGAACTTAGGTACATGGGGTGGTATGCTTAGCGATGATATAGTAGTAAAATATCCTAAGGAATATGATAACTTTTGGAATAATCCTCATGAGTATACTCCTATAGATGGAGAAAATTTTTATGAAGTTATGGAGAGAGCTTCAAAAGGTTTAGAAGAAATAATAAATAATGAAGATGGTGACATACTTATTGTAACTCATACAGTAGTAATAAAATGTCTATTAGCAAAACTAAAGAATCTTCCAATAAAAAATTTGTGGGATCCTCCATATATATATGATACTTGTCTGACAATATTAGAAGTTGAAAATGGAGAGATAAGATTTCTTAAAGAAGCTGATATATGCCACTTAAATTAATTGAGAATTGAAAATGAACAATGGACAATTATGGATACTTCTCCTTTATGAGAGAAGTTTTTAACTAATTTCTTTTTAAGTTACACAGTAACTTCTTATAAAAAATAAAAGTGACAAAGTCATTTTTATTTGAAGTTATTTTAAAAAATTAATTCGCTTAGAATTAATTTTCTCCATAATTGTCAATTGTCAATTTTCCACCCTCCATTGGTTAAGTTCTTTTTATAACCCAGTTCTCATTTTTGTTTTTGTATATTAATACTTTTCACAAAGTTATCCACAATTTTATAATTATTAAAGATAAAAACTTGTTTGAATTGTTGATAATTTTCTAATTTGTTGATAATTTTCTGTCTATTATTTTATGGTTTTCAATTTGATCCATAAATCTCAATAAAAATAAAATTAAGATATGACTTAAATCATATCTTTCAAATAAAAATACTAATTATTTAATATCTAAGTAGAAGTATATGTCATCATCTTTATAATGTAAAAATTTAAATCCATATTTTTTATAGAAATTAACCGCACTTTCCCAATCCTTTGTAGTTTCTACTATTATCTTTTTTGTATTGCTCTCTAATGCATGTTTGATAAGTCCATCCAATAACTTCTTTCCTACTCCTAAATTTCTATAGTTCTTATCTACAGACATCCTAACAATTTGACCAGTTTCTCCACTATAAATTAAAGCACCTGTGCCTATTAATTTTTCTTTATGAATAGCCAATAAAAATTGTCCATCTTTATATTGTTCTTCTATATTGTTAAGATCTTTATTAAAATTAATATTTATTTCTCCTACATACTCCTTAATACCTTTTAAAATAAGTTTTTTAGCCTCTTCTTGATATTCCTTTGTAAAAGGAATTATATTAATTTCGTCAGCCTTTTTCATTGTACCTCCAAAATTTAAAATTTCTTTATTGTAATTCTCAATTCATTGTCTTCATAATATCAGATTATCATTTATCCTTTAAGATTTCTTGTCGTTTTATTGTATACTCTTCTTCTGTAATTAATCCTTCTTTTCTAAGTTTCTCAAGCTTTCTCAGCCTCATTTCAAAATCATTATTTTTACCAGTATGGTCATTAGAATCTACGTCAATTTCCCAGTTAGCAATTCCCTTATCACTGAAGGCATTATAAAAATTGACACCTGTAATAATAACTGCCATGCCAGTCCAAACAAAACCGAAAGCTCCGAATGTTGGAATTACCTTAACAATTCCTATAATTACAAATAAAATGCCTATAGTACCTCCAACTAAGCTTGAACCTTTACTTTGTTTAACTCTAACTCTCCTTGACATTTCACATTCCTCCATATCCTTTATATGACTATTATATTCTAAAGCTATATATAAGGCCATATATAGAAATGCAACGTGAAAACTCAAAATATTCAACCGAGAAATTTAGAATTGATTAACCTTAGCGGCGAACAGTGTTCGCCATATATTATTGAATAAATATTAAACTATAAGACGTATTAAAAAGAACTGACGAACACTGTTCATATCTATAATAAAACACTAGCAATTGTATTTCTATTTAAAAAATCCATTAAAGAAATTATTGTGATTAAAAATAATTTCCACCTTAATTGTGCATTGTGAATTAAAATACCATAGAGATATACATTAAGTTTTAAGATAGCTTATCTATATATTTTATTTATAACTCTCTACCTTTTTAAGTTTCAAGTCCTTTGATATTTTTAATTCTTCTTTTTTCTTTTCAAACTCCTCTTTAGTAAAAGGTCCATATCCTCTAAGTTGTTTAGTATTTAAAATCCAATAATTTTCATTTTCATCTTCATCAGTATTTTTATTATCATTATCTGTATCATCTATATTCTTTTGCTTTGCTAATATAAAAACATCATCAAAAGCTATTTCACTAACCATAGAAGGTACTATAGGTGTGTTTTCATCGTATCCATCACGAGGTATAATCTCCACATGATTACCATCAATTTTGACCACCATATAATTGTTAGGTAGATTAATAGAAAAATCTCCATTACTGCTGCATCCGCAGAATAGTATTAAAATCATAATAATGTTAAAGCATGCTATAAACTTCTTTCTCACAGTCTCAACTCCTACTACTTAATCACTAAAAATACTTTTTAATAAATGCGGCATTAATATTAGCCTTAGTTACAAGACCTAAACTTATTTTTAACTTTCTATTTCATAAGTAGTTTTATTACAGAGTTAAAAATATCCCCTTTTAGTAGCCACAATTGCTTAAATTAATCTTTTGTCAGTTATACTAACCCGTTTAATTCCCCTTTTAATATTTTTTTATAATTATAAGTTCAATATAATACAAAAGCTTGTCTATTTTGCTCTCTAAAATATATATTTTTTAAAATTTTAATATATATTATTTTATTTCACCATAATATCTTATGACTTTACAAATTCATAGATTAATACTTATACATTAATTTATATTCTACTTATAGTTATAAGATTTCCTTTAATATAATTTAATAAAAATTATGAAAAACTCTAAATTATTAAAATAACAATTTTAAGTTTTCAATAAAAATTATGTTTAAGTAAAAATACCATAATTTCAATTGCAATTTTGTTACTTTTATAATCTTATATTTTTACTTTCAAATATTTATACAACTATTTAATCAATATTTAGCTTAAAGATAAAAATGCTCTAAAATTTAAAATTTACATAACTATATAAGCATATTTCAATTCATACTTAAAATAATAGGCAATTGAAAATGCACAAATGAGAAAGAAATTAGTTTTGATTAAACTAATTTCTCAATACAATTACTAACTTTTTTCCTTTGAAGTTACTTAGTAACTTTACTGAGAAATATCTAAAATTGCAGAATTCAATAATTTAATTTGCAATACTAAGAATCATTAATTATTTTCATTTTTACAGCGTAAATTTATAATATAATAGTTTTGTCTTATGTAGCTATTTAATTTTTCTCCTTAACAAATACTAAAATAATTACTTAATCATAGATATCAGAAAACTCTAAATTAACCTTTTGGTGTTTATCTCCATTGATATCATTTGCGCCTTGGTTATAATTATCTAATAATTTAACTGGTAATTCTACAATAAAACTACTTCCCTTATTTAATTCACTTTTTAAAGTTATATCACCACCATGAAGCTCAACTAAACTTTTTACAAGCGATAAGCCTATACCACTACCTTCTCTTTTTCTAGTTAGGGTACTATCTACTTGTGTAAATCTATCAAAGATTATTTTTTGTTTATCTATAGGTATTCCAATACCACTATCTGTGACAGTTATTCTAACATTACTATTTAAATCCTCTAAACTTACTAATATTTCTCCACCTTTATCAGTAAACTTTATTGCATTAGAAAGAAGATTTAGAATTATTCTTTCTATCTTTTCCTCATCAATTGCCATTATTTTTTCTTCTGTATCAGTATCGAAAACTAATTCAATTCCTTTTCCTTCTACATAATCTGCAACTGATAATACTATCTCCTCTACAACTTCCACTACATTACAATTTTGAAGGTTCAATGTGAAATATCCTGAATCAATTTTTGTAATATCAATTATGTTATTAACCAACCTTAAGAGTCTTAGGGCATTTTGCTTTATGTAAAAAAATTTAGTATAAGTATCTTCATTATCAAAAATTATTTTATTATTGTCAGCATATAACTCCATAAGACTTACGGTGCTTAATATTACATTTAAAGGTGTTCTAAGTTCATGGGATATATTCGCAAAAAATTCTGTTTTCAACTTATCATATTTTAATGTTTCATCATAAATTTTTCTTTCCTTTTTTGCCTTTGCTACTAAATAGACATAATATACTCCTGCTACAATTAATGCAAATATTATAAGAAGTATCAGTCCAAAATAAAACCGCTTTTGTTTCTGAGATAAAATAGAATCATGTTTATTTTTATTTATTATAATACAATTTTCAGGAATTTTTCCCAAAGGTATGTCTTCTTTAACTAACATGTGAAAATCGAAAACAAAAGCATCAATATGTTCATTAGTTATAGATATATCAGACACTTTTTTTCCTTCTAATATTTGATTTGCAACTTCCCCTATAGCTTCACCATGTTGTTGTCCTATATCTATAGCTCCTCCAACTATACCATATCCCAAATAATCTTGAGATGGAGAATAAAAAGGACCTTTATTATATTTTTTTAAGTAATCTATAGTTTGTTCTGGAGTTAAAGCTCTATTTTCTCTGTTAAAAAATGTACCTGAAATTATGTTTACCTGATTCTCTCCATTTTTATGCATGTCTTTTGCTATATCCTCAATATACATATGCTGAATAAAATTAAACTGAATAGATTTATAATAAGGTCTAATAGATTTTAAATTTTTTCTTACACTATAAGAATATGAGGTATTATCTAAAATAATATTTACTTTTTCTGCTTTTGGATGAAGCTTTAAAATGGTATCCAGATTTTCTTTATCATTAGAAACTTCGTAAAATCCCGTAAAATATTTCTTTTCTTCTTCATTTAAGTTATTATTTTCATTTATTCCTATAAATACTACGGGAGCATTATTAAATATATCACTGTGATATTTTCTTACAAATTTAAATGCTTCATCATTAATAACTAATATTAAATCAAAATTTTTATTTTTATATTTAATTTTATAAATATCACTAAGCTCCTTATAATATTCATCAGTTCCCCTTTTAGAATTTAAATATTCATTTGTATAACTTACTTGGATATTGGGGTTAATGGTACTTCTAAAGCCATCTTCAATATTCTTTTCCCAATTTTGATTAATATCATAAGAATTTATTATAAGTATTTCTTTTCTACTGTCTGCTTTTACAATTTGTACTCCTACATTGAAAATTAAGCTCCAAATAATAAAAACTATTGCTAAATTCAAAGCTTTTATTTTCCTATTTTTCATAACTTTCTCCTAAATTTTTCTAAAAATTCATCTATAAATCTACTTAATTTAAATTATCTTAATTTAATAGTTTTCCATTTTCCAGATTTAAATCTTAAATATATCAATATCCATCTAAAAACTTGATCTAAAAGCATAGCAATCCATGCTCCTGGTAAGGCTAAATTAAAAGAATTTACAAATATATAGGCAAAAACAACTCTTACCCCCATAATGCCAATTGCTGTTGATATAAGCGGAAAAATAGTATCTCCTGCACCTCTTAATGCTCCTGCTAAAACAAATGCTGAAGATTGAAAAGGTTGAATTATAGCCACAATTTTAAGTACTATTGATGCTGAATTTATAATATCATTATCTGCTGTATAAAGAGATAAAATTTGTTTTGCAAAAAAGAAAAATCCTAATGCAATTAAAGAAGCTAATATAGACCCAAGCTGCCTACACCTGTTTACATATTCCTCTGCTCTTTTTGGTTCACCTTCTCCCAAAGTCCTTCCTGTAAGAGATGAAGCTGCAATTGAAAATGCTTGTCCGGTTGTAAAAGAAAGTCCCAAAATATTAATACAAATTTGATGTGATGCATAAACCACTGTCCCTAGAGATGCTACAATTTTTACATATAAAAGCATACCTAGTCTTAAGCTTAATTGTTCTAATGAAGATGGAACACCTATTCTTATAAAGTTTAAAACAATATTCCTATCAAAAGCAAACTTTTCTTTAAGATTTATTTTTATTTTTGTCTTTCCTTTTAAGAAATAAGCAATAAGCATGATTGAAGCTATTATATGAGATAGTAAAGTAGATACTCCTGCACCAGTGACTCCCATTCGTGGAAAGAAGAATAACCCATAAATTAATAACGCATTTCCTAAAACATTAAGTCCATTTACTTTTATATTTATTTTCATTGGTACTTTAGTATCTCCTACACCTCTTAACACAGCAAATAATGAAGAGTTAAAGCCTTGAAATATAAATCCATACATTATAACTCTAAAATAATTTATTCCAATATCTATAGTTTGCTGTTCTGCACCCATAAAACTCATTATACTTCTAGCATTTATCTGTGCCCATATGACTATTGGTAATACTATAAACATATTAATAAGTATAATATGTTTAACTGTACTGCCTACTTTTTCTACTTTTTTCTGTCCTATATACCTTGCCACCATAGCAGTTCCGCCTACATTTAACGCCTGCAATACTGCCAATCCTAAAAATAATGGTTGGTTAGTTACTCCCACTGAAGCCACTGAAGCTGCTGCTTCTGCCTTTGGTAATTTTCCAAGCATCATCATATCTAACATAGAAAATAGTGACCCCAATAATAATTCTAGTAATACAGGCCAAGCTATGTAAATAACTTCTTTGCTTATCTTATCCTCAAATCTACTAAGAAATTTTTCTTTTATTTGTAAAAATGACATATAACCCCTCCAAATTATGTAATCCCCTTATTTTAGGCATCTGAAAAAATAACTTATCAAATATATATCCTATATTTTGCATAAAATAAGCTAGTATACTGGTTTGCTATTTTTTAAGATAGCTTATAAGAAAAACACAAGATACCTTGTGTTTTTCTATTTTTCTATGTTCTAAATATAACCTCTTCTTTCATAAACATATATCTAGCTATCAAAAGAGACGCCACTACATAGACTATTGTCCATATTAATGTAATAGTTATATGCTGTATATTATATACTCCTGCAATTAATTCCTTTAAAATACAAATTATATTAGCTAATGGAATATGAAAATAAAAATTTGAAATTGACTTCACATCTAACATATAAGTTGCATAGGCAGGTATTATTGCAATAATTGTAAGTGGAGTCATATAAGTCTGAGCTTCTTTAAAACTTCTAGCATATATACTTATAGCAAGCTCTAATGCTCCAAAAACCATGGTAGTTAACACAGCTAATACAAATATTATCAATATAACCTTAATATCTAAAGAGAAATTTAATGCCATATTTGCCTCCGAACCAGCAAAATATTTTGATGACATATTAAATGATATTAAAAGCCCACCTAAAGAAGCAGCAGTGGTCATCATTCCCAATACAGTAATTGCTAAAAATTTACCATATAATAACGACATTCTTCCTGCTTGCGTAGTTAATAGTGGTTCTAATGTACCTCTTTCCTTTTCCCCAGCCCCTAAATCTGTTGCTGCTGGAATAGGTCCAGATACACAATACATTACTAACAAGAAGGGAAGTAATATAGATAGCATCATTTTTGCTCCTCCGTCTTCTTTCTCCCCTACTTTATTTTCATCAATTTTTATTGGAGTTAATATAGCTTCATCAATATTTTTTGCTTTTAGTCTTTCCGCTACAATTTCTTTTGAATATTCTTCTATAAGACTGTTAATAGCTCCTAATGCCACACTAGAAGATTGACTAACATCATCGTAGGAAACAGTTATATTAGAAATCTCTTCATTTTTAATTTTTTTCTCAAAATCTTCTGGTATTTCAATTGCTAACTTTATTTTTCCTTCTGCTATATCATTTTTTATATCACTACTATCAATAATAGTTATGTTTTCTTGAGATCTTATAAAATCTCCTATTTTACTATTTCCTTTGTCGACTATTGAGATTTGAAGATTTTCCATCACCTCTGTAGTATTTTTACTTATTCCTTTTCCTATTAAAGTAAACATCACTGGAAATAACAACAATGGGATTAATATACTAATCATTAAGGTTTTCTTATCTCTAAAGATATCTAAAAGCTCTTTCTTTAATACTATAGATATAATTTTATTTTTCATGGCTTTCACCTCCTATAAGAGATAAAAATACTTCTTCTAAATCATCATTGCTATACTTTTCTTTTAAATCAATGATTGTACCTTCTTCAACAATCTTACCTTTATGAATTATAATTACTCTATCGCATAGCTTTTCTACTTCCCTCATGCTATGACTTGAAAAAATAATTACTTTATTCTCTTTTTTACATCTAAATATAAAATTTTGTACTGTTCTTGAAGCGGTTACATCTAAACCTATTGTAGGTTCATCAAACAGCATAACTTTAGGATTATGTACAATACTTCTTGCAATTGCAACTCTTTGCTTCATACCCCTAGAGAATTTTCCTACTCTTCTATCTATATATTCGTCCATTTCAAAAACTTCCATAAGATTTTTTATATTTTCATTTGCTTGCTCCTCTGATAAACCGTTTAGCATAGCAAAATATTTTATATTTTCCCTTGCTGTTAATCTGTCATATAACCCTACTTCACCACCAAATAATATACCTATTTCAGATCTAACTTTTGAACTATTCTTTAGTATATCAAATCCATTAATGTTAGCAGTACCCTCTGTAGGCTTTAACATTGTAGCAATCATCCTTAAGGTCGTAGTTTTTCCAGCTCCATTTTCTCCTAAAAGCCCAACTATTTCTCCTTTATTAACTGTAAAGCTTATATTATCTACTGCCTTAATATTCTTAAAGCTTTTACTTAAATTTTTTACTTCAATCATAACTCTAGACCTCCCTTCAACTGATGTTAAATATTAACATCATAATTATAACATACAAAATAATAAATAGTTAAATTTGAAAATAAAATTTATATTTTAAATTACCACATTTTAAATTTAAACAGATAAAACCTCTTATTAGATAAAATAAAGTTCTTAATACAAATTTCCACTCATTGTAAGAATCATAACTGTCTTTGCAGTATGCAATATATTTTCTGTTTCATCATATACAACAGATTATGATTCATTTAGAATACTATCCTCAACCTCATTTCCTCTATCTGCTAGAAAATTATGCATATATATGAGTTTCTTTAGCAAGTCCCTTCATCTTTGTATATTTCCATTCTATATATGATTTTAGTAGATCATATCTAACTTCATCACTTTGATTAATCACCCAATTTCCCCAATTTTTTAGAAATAACTACATCCCAATCTAGCAATTTGTATCCTTCCGGATAAGTATGGTAATCATTTATACTAGCTTTGCTCAATAATACGAAAATTCTTAAAATTATTACTTATTTATTTAATATAATTGCTAATTATGATATAGTATTAGTAGGAGGTGATGTTATGCCTTATTTTAATCCTCATGACTATACAAGATATAAAATAGCCGAAACAGAACAAAATAATAATGGATTAGGAAAACAAAGTTATGTATCTGGTTGGAAAATAACAGGTATTTCAGCTCTTATAATATTATCATATTATGTACTCCTATTTGTATTAAATTAAAATTCTAAATTATATAAAAATAAGCACTAATTACTTAATGTAAATTAGTGCTTATTTTTTTATCAATATTTAATTTATGTTATCTTTTTCTTAGTCTTTATAAATAATAAACTTTATTTTAAATAAGTTTTTATTACTAAAATAATATTATAATTATTCTACTACTTTACCTTAAACTTATTTATTTGTACCATCATGTCTGCAGCCTTTTCTGTAAGTACTTGAGCACTTGTAGCTACTTCTGAACTTGAATTATTTAACTCTTCCGAAGATGCTGATATTTCCTCTGAAGATGCTGATATTTCTTCTGATATTGAAGATAATTCCTCTATTGTATTTACTATTTCCTCTTTATTATTATTAATATCTTCAAAGGCTGTATTAATTTCGCTTATTCTTGGGGCTATATCACTAACCGCTATAGAAATTTCATTAAAAGATTTCATAGAATTTTCTACATTTTCTCTTTGATTTACAAGTTCTTTATTCATTGTATCTGTTTCATTAACTATAACTTTAGTGTTATTTAGTAATTTATTTATTATTCTATAGATATTCTCTGAAGATTCTTTACTTCTCTCTGCAAGTTTTCTTATTTCATCCGCTACTACAGCAAATCCTCTTCCAGACTCTCCTGCTCTTGCTGCTTCTATAGCTGCATTTAATGCTAAAAGATTTGTTTGTTCTGCTATACTATTTATTAAATCTGTAATTTCATTTACAGTTTTAATATCTACATCCATTTCTCCTATGCTTTTTGTAAAGTTTTTAAATTTTTCATTAAAGCTTGTTATAGAGAATACTACATTTTCCATATCCTTATTGCTTTTCTTTGAACTTTCACTTACACCTACTGCCATATTATCTATTTGATTTATATGGATTGCAACTTCATTTAATTGTTCACTGAATTCATTTAACTTGAAAACTATACCTGTTAGGTCTGATGCCTGCTTAGTAGTTCCTTTTGTCACATCTAATATTGCAGTAGAAATGTTATGCGTTAATGCTGATAATTCTTCAGAAATAGCTGCTAAATTTACTGCACTAGAGTCTATTTCTCCTGCTGAATCTTTAACTGCTCCTACCATATTTCCTATAGAACTTTGAGTAACATTTAAAGTTTTACATATAGCACCAACCTCATCTGAACTTCTTATATACTTTCTATTTATCTCCTCAGTAAAATCTCCCTCTGCTATCTTATCCATATGTCCTTTAACTGCAACTAATCCATTAGTTATTTTTCTACTAAGTATTACTACTAAAATTCCTATTATTATTAATTCTATTAAACCAATAAGTATACTTATATTCTTAAGTCCGTTTAATCGACTTAGCAAATCATTTTTATGCACAGCTATTGCTAAAGACCATCCAGTTGATTCAAGTGGATAATAAGCTACATACTTATCAACTCCATCATAGAAATACTCCCCTATACCTGTCTTTCCCTGCATCATTTCTTTTTCAATTGCAATTAAACCCTGTAATTGCGGATCATTTTGTACTATATAATTGTCCATTCTGTCTACAATAGCTTGATCTATTGCTGCAATTATTTTTCCTTCTGTATCTATGACAAAGCATTCCCCAGTTGATAAAAAATTTATTTTATTAGTTATTTTACTTAAATTATCACTATTCCTTATTGCTATTAAAGCTCCAGTTACAGAACCATTGTTTTTTATTGGCACAGAATACGCAATCAAAATTTTTCCATCTACTTTACTTTTAAAAGTTGATGATACGTAGTTGTTTCCCTTTATTGCTTCTTTAAAATATTCTCTATCTTTAATATCAAGTACACTACCATCAGTATAAGTTACTTTTCCTGTTAAATCCGCAATCCCAAGCATTGAATGTCCTTCTAATTCTATACTTGACTGTAAAATTTCCTTTTTATCTTCCCATGAAACTTTAGGATCTTTTATCCTTGGAGTATTAGCTGTTAGACTTAAACTCATAAGTTTTGATTTTATTTCATTTTCAAGTCTTTCTGCTGAGGATCTACTTATTTCTGACATAAGATCAAGACTACTATTAACAAGTGTTTTTCTCGCTGAATAATAAGCAAATCCAGTTAAAGATATGCACATTACTGCAACCAAAGATAACATAGAAATTAATAATTTTGCCCTTATACTTTTTAATTGAAATTTTGATTTTACTTTATCTCCTCCTCTATTAAAATTTTTCATTAGTTTTAAATTTAATTTCATTATATTTTTCCCCTCCTATATTATTGATCTTACGATTTTATATTAGTTGGTTTAAATCTAAAAACCATTAACATAAAAGTTGTCATAGGTATATAGATTTATAAAATAAATATTTAAAAACTTTATTTTCTCAAATAGATATACAAGTTCAATATTGAACTTGTATATCTATTTACGAAGAATTTAATATAAAATCATTCTATTAACTTTAATTAGTAATACATTTAATATATCGAGGATATTTTCCAAAATTAAATGTTTTTTTTGCTTTTTTCGCCAATTATTTTATTTTTCTCTAAAATATAGAAGGTTTTATACATTATTTTCATATTTTTGTTATTCACTAAAGTTTTATATGATATTTTATTAATACAATACTATAATAAATATAAATTCTCTAAAAAAAATAGACCCTTTCTAAATTTTAGAAAAGGTCTTTTTATATAGAAATCTTTAATATATAACAAATTTTATTATTTGTGATATTATTCTCACATTACAGATATCTTTTATGTTATATGTCTTATTTAAAAAGTTTTTTCTTATTATTTTTCTCTATAAAATCAAGTAAACTAGGAAAATATTTTTTAACAGTAACTTTCTTATTAAACCAGTAAATAATTATATAATCTCAATTAATATACTAGTTATAATCACATCTTCTACATCATCATTAACCTTAGGATTTTTTAAACTCTATCCTTAAACTATATAGGATTATAGTTTTTCCTCTTTTATAAGTTATTATTAAAGTTAAATTTTCCTTTTTTAAATCTTTTATAATTATACTAATATTTATATTGTAATTTTAAATTATTTCATTATAATAATTTTTATCTTATATAGTACCAATGATATTACCTCGATCTTAGAATTACGGTCATATTAATACTACACTATGCATAGTTTAATTATAAAATTACTGCCCTGTCCTAAGTTATTATCCCTATATCTTTATTGATTTTTTCTTAGATAAGTAGTTATCATATATATCTTTTAAAATGTTTTAAGATTTATTATAAATTTAAGATATCCTATACCATAGTAATTATTCAAGACACTCCCCATGTCTCCAGTACAAGGAATCATATCCTTAACATTTCTACTATACTCATTATTAGTACATGTTTTATTTGCTATAAGATTCAATATTATTTTCATTTAATAGCTTAAGCTCTCATTAATAAGCGTGATAACTATAAGTATCCTCTCCTCTTAAATCTATATAAAAAGCATTTATTTCTACTTAAATTAAATTTCTTACAAATCTTAAATTCATTCTAATAGTTATATTTTTATAAATTTTTAAATATCTTTACCTCCTTCATTCTTTCAATATAAATTTTCTTAAGTGCTAAAACCTATCTAACTCATATATATATTAATTTAAAATAAACTTTTTCAGTAGTTCTAATCCAAACTTCTCACAAAAGCAAATTATGAATTTTTTCAATTGTAGGCTGGATATATTATTTTATTTAGTCTATTAAATAGTCAAAATAACTATTTATATACTTTTTTAGTCTTCAGTTCCATACAATTTATAGCAAATCATTATTATGCTTTAAAGTCTTACATATTTTCATTTACTCTTCTTATACGTAAAGTATTGAAAATATAATAATTTGAATCATAAAAAGAATACAGGTATTTTAGATTTTTTAATAAAAACTTAGGCTCCCCACTCCTCCCAACATCAGTAAGAATTCAACACTGAAGCTATTAAACTCTTTAGTTAATTTTCTCTATCAACTATCTATTTCTGGTTGAAATTTTACTCTCATGAAAAACATTAAAAGAAACCTATCTTCTCAATGTTTAGAAATATTTTACTAGCTATAATTTCTATTTTATCTTCTCTTTTAAAAATCAATTTCTTTTTTAAGAAATAAATTTTCACATTTCTTATCTTTACTTAGTAATTTTTTAACTAAAAGCATAAATGATTTAATTTGAACATCATATTCTGTTGCTCCTTTCATAATAATATGTGAATTTACAGTATGATTAATTAAATTATCACTATCTTTTAATATATCTAAAGCACTATCTGTATCATTAAACCTCATTATAAAAAAAGGTTTTGACCTCTTATATTCTCCTCTGCCAGCTTTTGATTTCCCATATTTTACTCTAATATAAGCTGAAAGCTCAGGTTTTCCTTCTACCTTCCACTCATATACTCTGTCAGGACTTTCTTGAGTCCATTTAGTTATTTCTGGGTAACCTGCTTTATTTAATTGGCTTATCCCAGAGGATATTAAATAAAAATACAGCTTTACAAGTAAGTCCTTTTCTTTTTCATCATTAGGTATAGCCGTAAATGAGAGCATTTTAGATAAAGTTGATAATGCTTTTATAGTAGGTATAAGTAATCTAGATTTAAAACCACCCTTTATTTTAGGTAATTTTTTACTTTTTCCTTTACAAAAATTATTGAACTCATATATATTTTCAAACTGTAACTCTAAATCCGGATTTTCTAATATAGCCTTTACTACTTTGATATTTCCCTCTTCTACCACAAAGTGAATTCCTATTTTTTCATTTTCATCTAAACAACAAATTTGAATTACTCCAGTTTTATTTTTAAAAGATTTTTTGAAATCTTCTTTTTCCTCTACTAATACTTTTAAAAGTGGTAATATAGAATTTAAAAATATCTTATTTGAATATATTTCGTCCTTATAAATCATGAATTATACCTCGTCTTCCCAATCGTTGTCATCATCAAAGCTTTTTCTTAATATTTCTCTCACCTCTTCTAAAATACCTTTAGCATCTATTTTATAATAAGCCATTAGATCTTCATGTAACTCACTTATAAAAACCTCATTTGAGATTCCTAAAGATTTAAAAATGCAAGCTTTTCCACTTTCTGCAATAACCTCTGATACTGCACTTCCAAGTCCTCCTATTATATTATTTTCTTCTACTGTTATTATTCTCCTAGTCTCACATATAGCTTTTAATATAACTTCCTTATCTATTGGCTTAATTGTGTGCATATTGATTACTCTTACTTTTAATTTATGCATGTCCTCCAAGATTTTTGCTGCTTGTAATGCTTGATGAACACAATTTCCACAAGCAATAATGGTTATATCTGTACCTTCCTTTAATTCTATTCCTTTACCAATTTTAAATTCATGTTCTTCATTTTTATATAGTTTTTTATCAAAGTATTCATCAATACGAATATATATAGGCTCCTGCAAGTTATAGGATTCTATAATTGCTTTAGCTGCTTCAACACCATCTGCTGGTACTACAACCTTCATATTACTCATAGACCTCATAATAGCTATATCTTCTATACAACGATTAGCAGTTTCCCATTGACCAAATGATAAACTCCAATGAGTTGCAATTATTTTTACATTTAAATTTTGATAACATATATCCGTCCTAATTTGTTCTAAGGCCTTCATTGAAGTAGATACATTAAAAATAGATAGATATGTTTTTAGGTGGCATTTTGCGAGTCCGGCAGCTATAGCAAAGAGATTTTTTTCTGTTATTTCTACATTTAAAAATCTTTTAGCGTATTTATCACTAAATAATTTAAATTTATTAGATTCCTTTAAATCAGTAAATAGTACAACTATATCATTATGCCCTTCTATCAAATGATAAAGTGACTTTTCATAAATTTCTGCCATTGCCTCATTGCTTTTATCTAACATAGTATAAGTTGATTCACACATAGTTACACCTCTTTTATCCTTGTTTCATAGTACTTTTCTAAACTTTCTTTTGCGTTCTTAACTTTTTCTTTATCAAAAATTCTATAAATACATTTATAATCATCTTCTATAAAGTCAACACCACAACCATTTATCGTATTAGCAATAATGACAACTGGTTTTTTATTTTCACTTAAAGCAAAATCTAATGCTTCAGAAAGTTCTTTAAAACTATGACCATCTACCTCCTCAACTATAAATCCAAAATTTCTCCATTTATCTGCAAAGGATTCTAATGTTATAATATCTTTTGTAAAATCATCAATTATATATCGATTTTTATTTATAATAGTTATAAGATTTGTTGTCTTTAAATGAGCTATAGCCATTGCTGCTTCCCAAATTGATTCTCCGTTACACTCCTCATCGCTTAATAGACAATAAACTTTATATTCCTTAGATTTAGCCCTTGCTCCCAATGCCATTCCTAATCCAATTGAAAGTCCATATCCTAATGAACAGATGGAAACCTCTTCTTCAGAGGCCTTTCTAATATCTAAACTTATCCCCAAATCATTTTTAATATGATTATATTCTTTAAGTAACTGTTTATGTATAAATACATTACCTAATAAAATAGGAACAAGGTGAATTCCTACTTGTTCTTTACTTAGTACAAGTCTATCTGTGTATTCATCTTTTGAATTTTTAAAATCTATATTTAAATATTTATGATATAGTATTGTAAAAATATCTATAGAACTTAAAACCTCTCCAGTATTTTCATTTCCTAACCTAAGTGCAGCATTTATAGAAAGTAATCTAAGTTCATAAGCTTTTTCTTCTAGACTTAACAGCTCTTTTGATGTTAAAGGCATGCAACTCCCCCCTATTTAAATTGGATTATTTTTATAAAAGTACTATTAATCCCTTTTAATTTACACAAGTTAGAAAAAATTTCTTAATATATTCTCAAAATTAAGATTATATAA
>NZ_JBSVQM010000032.1:0-35224 GCF_054863625.1 Clostridium sp. Marseille-QA1073
ATAGGTAGCTAAAATTACTAATATTAGTGCATTTAATGTTTTATTAAAATTATCTGCTGCTAAATAAGCGTTTCTGTATCCTAATATAATAATAATTACAGAGATTACTGCTATAGCATAGATTAAAACACCTATTTTAGGCATCTTATCCTCTTTTTTTGCAGCATTAAATAAATCTATAAGTTTACAATTTGCTATATTTATAAATCCCTTTAAAGACATGAATAAAAATATAACTAAAAAAATCAATATTGTACTACCTATAGAATTAAATGTTATATCAAATTTACTTTCTACCTGAAAACCAGATGCCTTAATTACAATCATTTGAAACAATTTAGTAGAAAAAATTCCAATTACTATTCCTAAGAATATTGAAAATAAACCTAAAAGTAAAGTTTCAAAAAAGAATATTCTTCCTATTTGATGATTATCAATTCCCATAAAAGCATATATTCCAATTTCCTTTTTTCTTTGTTTTAAAAATATGTTGGTAGAAAACCATATGAAAAACACAAGGAATACTATTAACATAACAGTTATAGTCTTTAACATTATAGAGCAATAGCCTGCTCCCACCTTGTCAAAATTTTTTATAGTTTCACCATATCGTAGACTCTGAAAATTGAATAAAATTGCTACAGAAACTGTCATTGCTATAAGATGAACATAATATACTCTAATATTATTTCTGCAGTTTCTTAATGCCATCTTAAAAGAGTTCATTATTTCTACCTCCTAAAGAAGCAAGCAATTCTAATATTCTTCCATAGTATTCCTTTCTTGATTCATTTCTATCTAATCTTGAATAGGTCTTACCATCTTTTATTAATAAAACCTTTTTACAAAAACTAGCTGCAAAAGCATCATGAGTAACCATTATAATTGTAGAATTAGTTTTTTCATTTAATTTTGATAAGCAATTTAAAAGATCTGAAGAAGACTTAGTGTCTAATGCTCCTGTTGGTTCATCAGCAAAGATTATACTAGGAGAAGTTATAATTGCTCTTGCTGCTGCGCCTCTTTGCTTTTGTCCACCTGATAGCTGATAAGGATATTTTTCTAAATGATCATTTAAGCCGAAAAAATCTGCAAGCTCAGAAACCTTCTTTTCTATTTCTTTATGATTTTTTCTTGATAGTGCTAATGGAAGTGCTATATTATCTCTCAATGTCATATTATCTAAAAGATTAAAATCTTGAAAAATAAACCCTATCTTATCTTTTCTTAATTTGGATAATTCCTTATTGCTTAATTTACCGATGTCTACTCCATCAATAATTATGTTTCCCTTTGTCGGCTTGTCTATAGTTGACATAAGATTTAACAGAGTTGTTTTACCTGCTCCAGAAGGTCCCATTACCCCTAAAAAATCTCCTTTTTTAACCTCCATATCAATATTATCTAGTGCAACAGTAGTAAAACCTTTTATTCCATAGTTCTTAGTTAATCCCTGAATTTTTAATACTGAATCCATTTTTAATACCTCCAAATATACACAATTGAGAATTGACTATTGACAATGGACAATTATTGATACTTCTCTTTTATAAGAGAAGTTTTAAAGTGATTTTTTTGAAGTAACACAATCACTTTCATGGAAAAGTCCATTTGAAAAAATTAATTTACAAAAATTGATTTCAATAATAATTCTACATTTTGCATAGTTTATCTATTCTGTACTTTAAGTTTAATCTAACAGAAAAACATTTTCCCTCTCTTTAGATTACTTTATAGCTCTTAAAGTTACATTTTTGTAATATTAAAATAATCTGATATTTTATAAAAACTTATGATGAATTCAGTAAATTCATTTTCTTTTGATACTACTTTCATTTTATGCCCTAGTTTATCTGCCATCTTCTTAGAAAAATATAATCCCATCCCTGTAGATTTATAGGTTTTTGCTCTTCCATTAGTACCTGTATATCCTTTATTGAAAACCCTTTCTATATCCTCTTGTAATATTCCTATACCATTATCTCTAATATGAAGGTTGATGATTTTTTCATCTTCATCGCTATAAACTTCAACTTTTCCATTTGCTCTAGAATATTTAATAGCATTATTAATTATTTGATCTAGTATATAAAGAATCCATTTCTTATCTGTAAGAACATTGAAATCTAAATTACCAAGTTCTAAATCAATTTTATTGGTTATAAAAGAATATGAGTTCTTTTTGACCCCTTCTCGTACAAGCTTTTCTAAAGATAGTTCCTGTATTAATAAATCTTCCGAATAGCTATTTGCTCTAGTACTATATAATACTTGGCTCACTAAAAAATTAATTTTATCCATTTGATTTTTTATATTTCTTGAAGCCTCTATATCTTCTAATCTATCTGTTATAAGATCACAAACAGAGATGGGGATTTTTATTTCATGAATCCATTTTGAAATATATTCATTAATTTCATCTATGTTTTCCTTTAAACTTTTAATTTCATCATATTTTATTCTATCTTTTAAAATTAGAATATCTCTTATAATTTCATCTTGAACTAATTCTCCCTTTATATCTAAAGACCCTATATCACTAGATTCCATTATTAGCTTTTTAAATTCTCTATATCTTGTATTCCATTTCTTATAGGAAATCAATATGTATATAATAAATATTGAAATTACTAAAAAATTTATATACAAAATATCTATTAATACCTTATTTATATTTGTATTACTATATATAAATAAATTTAAAATTATAAGTATTACTATTTGGCAATAGATAAAGAGTTTATTTTCTTTTAAATATTTATAGATATTCATTCTATTATATATCCTAAGCCTTTCTTAGTTTTTATAAAATTCTCAATACCTATTTCCTTAATCTTTGTTCTAAGCCTATTGATATTTACAGTTAGAGCATTGTCATTTATAAATTCATCATTCTCCCAAAGACTTATCATAAGTCTATCTCTTGATATTATTTTTCTTTGATTTTTCATTAATACAACTAATATTTTAAGTTCATTTTTAGTAAGCTCTAGCTTTTCATCTTTATATATTAAAATCCCTTTCTCTATATCTAATATAACATTCTTATAACTTATAAAATGTCCCTTCTCATCTCCATAGGAATAGGTCCTTCTTAAAAGAGCATTTAATTTCGCTATCAAAATATCTATTTGAAAGGGTTTATTTATGTAGTCATCTCCCCCATTGTTAATTGCCATAATTATATCCATATTAGAATCCCTAGAGGAAAGAAAAATTATTGGTACTTTAGATATTTCTCTAATTTTTTTACACCAATAAAATCCATCAAAATAAGGTAAATTTATATCCATAATAACTAGATGAGGATTAATCAATATAAATTCTTCAATTATATTTTCAAAATCCTTTAAAATCTCAACATTAAACTGCCATTTACTAAGAGCTAACTTTATCTCTTTAGATAAATTGCAATCATCTTCAATTAAAGAATGCTATACATATCCTTTCCCCCTATATACTTAAAATTTTCATTTTATTTAGTTTAATATATTAATTTTAACATTTATATATATTAAACTATGATATACTCATATATAAAATATATCATAACTGTTAATTATTATGTAATGTTAAGGGGAGATGATCTTTGCAAACAACTATAGGTATCATTGGAGCAATGGATTTAGAAATTGAACTTATCAAAAATAGCATAACCATATTAAAGAAAGAAATTTATGCTGGCTTTAAATTTTATATTGGAGTTTTTAAAAATGTAAATTTGGTGTTGACCTCTTGCAGCATTGGAAAAGTTAATGCTGCAGCTTGTACTCAAATATTAATTGATAAATTTGGAGTTACTAGTATAATTAACACTGGTATAGCAGGAAGCTTAAATAATAAAGTGAAAATATGTGATATAGTAATCTCCAACAATGTTACTTATCATGATGTTCGTAAGGAGCAGATGAAAGGATGGTTTCCTTTTGTTGAGCATTTTGAAACAAGTAACTTATTAGTAGAAATTGCTATACAAGCTTATAAAAACATGAAGATAAAAGAATTCAATTATCATGTTGGAAGAATTGTAACTGGTGAAGCTTTTATATCAGATAATAAATTAAAAAATAAAATTATAGAAGGCTATTCCCCTCATTGCGTTGAAATGGAAGGTTCCGCAATTGGACATGTAGCCTATATTAATAAAATTCCTTTCATTGTGATTAGAAGTATTTCTGATAATGCTGATTGTGAGGCACATATTAGCTATAATAATTTCGAGAAAATATCAGCTAATAACTCCAGTAATTTAGTATTGAATATGCTCAAAATAATTAATGATAGAATTGATTAAAAATCATATTAAATATTTAAAATTCTATAGGTTTTCAATATGAATATTTAATATGTTCATTATTGAAAACCTATTTTTTATCTTTTATAACTCGTTATAAATTGAATTATAAAAGATAAAGCATACAAATAAATTCCCCCTTAGTAAATTTTATCCTCAATTCGTATTTTTAGCTATTAGTTCTCAAATTTCAAGGAGTCAAACTATTTTTATAGGAAATTTATATTTTAGATTATACTTTAAATTTTCACGTTGTATCCATACAAGCAAGCTATCTTAAAAATTAATGTATAGCTAACTATAGCTACACCCTTAAGTATTTCAATTCACAATGCAAAATTCTCAATTGAATAAGGTACTTGATTAAGAATTTTATCTTAATCAAGTACCTTACCTAGTTTCTAGTAATTGAGTGATATATACTACTCACTCATCAAAAGTCTATTGTACTGGTTCAGTAGCTTGTCTAATTCTTGACTAATTTCTACTAATTCACTGTTGGTCAATGTTTCACTTTGGTTCATTAACAAATGCATTAAGTTTCTCAGTTCTTCAATCTTTTGTATTATTTCCTGTTTTTCTGACATAATATCCCTCCTTTCATTATGTAAACTATATTAAATGAAAAAATGGATATTATGTTGTTATAAATTTAATAAAAATACATTTCATAAATTAGCTTTTAAATATATAAAAAAAAGATAGGCTTAAAACCTATCAGAGGAAAATATATTATTTATAAAACCTTTTATATATTTTCTATATCTTTCTTTTTATAGCTTTCTAACTATTCACATAGTATCAAAAGCTTATTTTATGAATATTTATATATAAGAAAGTGTGTTCGTTAGATGATAGTTTAAGGCCTAAATATTATTACTATAACAACGTATATTAGTAATCCTTAAACTCTTTGAAAGTACTAAATTACCTTGACAATTGGAAGACGGCATCTATGGATTTGCTTTCTTTGCTCACATCTCTCACACCTTTCTAAATAATTTAATTTTATTTACTAAACAGCATATAAGGAGGTACCGTCATGTTAGATGAAGGCTCAAACTCTAAAGATTATATAGAAAATACTGATGATTGCCAAACTCACGTTCATGAATTCTTAGGAAGCACTATGTTAGCTGAGCAAGGAGAGGATAGGCATAATCATAGATTTGCTGGTGTTACAAGCCAAGTTATTCCTATAGGTTCTTCTCATATTCATGCTATCTTAGTGAATACTGACTTTTTCTTAAATCACCATCATGAAGTAGGTATAACTACAGGACTAGCTATTGATGTTGGTAATGGTAAACATGTTCACTTAGTAACAGGTGTTACTACAATAGATGATGGTCATAATCATCCATTTGTTTTCACAACACTCATTGAAAGTCCTTTGACTTAATAATAAAATTGGGAGGTTTTCACCTCCCTTTTAAATTTAAATATTGTTTATGTACAATTTAAGATATTTGTTAATATGTTTATAATCATAAATATTAATAAAAACAACAAGCCTTAATTTATAAGACTTGTTGCTCTTATATAGATTAATATGATAATAAACTATAAATTTGTTAGCTCGTCATATTTTGAAATAACTTTATTTACTATTCCATAATCAATTGCTTCATAAGCATTTAACCAATAGTTTCTATCTGTGTCTTTTTCTACTTTCTCTAATGATTGACCAGTAGCTTCACTAATTATATTGTTAATTCTCTTGCGTACTCTTAATATTTCTTCTGCTTCAATACCAATATCTGTAGCTTGACCGTTAAATCCACCTAATGGTTGATGTATCAGATATCTTGTATTTGGTAAAGAATAACGATTTTCCTTTTCAGCTGCAAGGTAAATTGTAATAGCAGCACTTGAAACCCAGCCAGTACCAATTACAATAACAGGTGGCTTAATAAACTTAATCATATCATGAATTGTATCACCAGCTTCAACATGACCACCTTGACTGTTGATAAATAATTTTATTGGTTCATCTCCCATTTCTTGTAGAATTAAAAGTTGTGTAGTTACTTTTTCCGCTAAAGCTTGATTAATCTCTCCGGAAATTACAATTGATCTAGATTGCAATAATTTTTCTAGCACTAAACTTGAAGTTTCTTTTTCTTTTTTTTGCTCTTCATTATTCATAATATCATTCTCCTATCAATTAATATATTTAAATCTAACGATAACAATCTAGTTATCATCAGTTATTTTAATTTAATTAATTATAACATAATAAACCAAAAATTGTTAATGATAAGTTAAAAATATCAACTTAATTGCTTACTTTTCTTTATATGTTTAAATATATTATTGTAGGAAAATTGATTAAGATATGATTATTTAAATTATAAAAATTAAATTATTAATATTTAAAGAATATTAGATACTATACTTTTTTAGTGTAGGAAAATAAAAGAGATTTACTATGTATAGTCTCTAATGACCCATCCTTTTTATAATATCAATATGTTAAATTTCAATTTTTTTAGTTGTCATCTGCACGTGCCATTATTTAAATACATCATATATTAAATTTAATAATAAACTTTATTTACTTATTCTACAACTATTTAAGTCTTCCATTTATAAAATAAAAAAGTAGCTCCTATTTCTAATGTCCCCGTTCTTATTTTACCTTAATATATCAATTTTGATTTGATTTTTTAATTCTTTTAAATTATTTTCATACTCTTTTATTACTTCTTTTATTTTAGCTTCCTGATATTCATCTATTGTTTTACAATTCATATAGTTATCAATTTTAAACAAATCCTTTCCCCTAGTTACAGTTTCGTTGGTACTAAATCTTTTAGTAAGACAAAATCTATACAAAATAGTTGCAAATACATTCTATTTATGCTACTATAAATTTACTTTTAATTGTATATAATTTTGAAAGGATGTAAAAATGAGAGAACTATTTGGAAAATATATCACTGTGTTAAATAGATATCAACAAATATTGATTAATCATAAATTAAAAGAATATGAACTGGGTAGCGGGCAATATTTTTTTTTAATTAACATTTACCAAAATGAAGGTATATCCCAGAAAGATTTAACTTCGCTAGTAAAAACGGATAAAGCTACTACAGCAAAAGCTTTAATAAAACTAGAGAAACATGGTTATATCTATAGAATTACTGATAACGAAGACAAAAGATATAATAAACTTTACTTAACTCAAAAAGGCTCTGAATTTATGCCAACTCTCATGAATATTTTATACAATATAACTGAAAGTTTTATGGATGGTATAGATTCTCAACGATGTAATGAAATGCTAGAAACTTTGAATATGATTTTAGGCAATGCAGAAACATTAGTAGAGTTATTGCGAAGAGAAAAGAAAATTTAAAATCTTACACCTATATTTTTTAGGTGTAAAAATTTTAACAAAATAGTTGCATATACATCCTATTTTTATAATAATAAAGAACTGTGATAGGTAATAAAATAATTTTTAATATGAACAGAGTTAATTCAATTTTTCAAAATCTTTTGTATACCATATATCTATTTCACTATTGCTATTCTGTTTTTACTATAAATAAAAATGACAATTATATATAAAAAATCAAATATATAATTAATAAAAGGAGGCTATTTATATGGAAACCAAAGAACTTATGAAGGAATTAAATATGAATTTTCCGCCATTATCAATTATTCAAAGTGATAAAGAGATTGAAACATGTAAAGAAAGATTAATAGGATGCTCTATGAAAATGCTTAACAAATCAATAAATGGTGAAACCATTCTTGTAAGCTGCGATAACTTAACCTGCAGAGGCGCTAAGTCAGGATTTGGTTTTTATGATGGATTACCTGATATTCCCGGTGGATTTGGGTATTTCTTGTCCTGTGGTCGAGGTGAAGGCTTTCCGAAAGGAGAAAAATTAAAAATAGATTCGGAAACAGGAGTTAGAATGTTGGAGAACCAACCCAAAAATGTATTAAATCAAAAGGCACATATAATTATTAAACCCTATGAAGAAGGCGATAATCCTTGCACTGTAACATTTTTTGTTAACCCTGATCAGCTTTCGGCACTTATACAATTATTTTATTTTAGACGAGACACATATGATGAAGTCATTGCTCCTATGTCTTCCGGCTGTGCATCTGTATTTAGAATACCTTTTAATGAAGCTAAGAAGGATAGTCCAAGAGCTGTAATTGGAAATGTAGATGTGTTTTCAAGACCTCATTTTGATAAAAATCTTTTTAATTTTACGGTTTCTTTTAGAGATTTTCAAACAATGTTGCAAGATGCAGATAACTGTTTTTTCAGTTCTCATATTTGGAAAGGCGTTAAGTCCCGATTGTAACTTATAATGTTCATAAACTATTGGACTGATTACTAAAAATTTGCAAAAATACGAACTAAGTTAACTTAGTTCGTATTTTTTATTTCTAAAATTACTGTATCCAATTATCCTTTTTTCTATAACCCCTTACCTTTTCTCTATATTTTAAAACACTAGTATTTTAAAATTTGTACTTTTGCCTTCTCTTAAATTTAAACCATCTCTTGGAGTTACTACTCCGTACTTACCATCTAAAAAATAGGAGTTATTATTAGACATAGGTTTACCTATGATTCCCTCTCCAATTTCATTGGTCATTTTTTCTGTACCTACTTTTTTATAAGATTCTATGTCTATGCTATCTATAAAAACAACTCTATTAATATTACTTTAGCTTTTGTATCTCTAAGTGTGTAAAGTTTACTGCCATCTTTTATTCTCTGTTTATACCTTCTTTACTTTATACAATATTCTATATCATCATAAAGTAAGTAATATGTTCCAATTTCCTTACACTCCTTCCATTTCCCACACAGAGTATTAAAAAAGGAATATTCATATTTTAAGTTGCATTTGTTCCATCTTGTATAAAGTATTATTTTCTTTTTACGTCCTTGTCTCGCTTTTAATTATAAAAAAATAACCTTGTTAAATCCTTCTTATATTAGTATTTTTCTATCAATTGCTTAAGACCTTCTTACTTTACTCAGACCTCTCACTGATTCCAAGTACTTTCCCTGTCCTGGTATCTACTTTTACTTCATACATTCCAATAGGAGTTCTTATAGTAACTTTATAAATTAATATATCATTCTCAGTACCTAATCCAACTTCTACTAATTCATGAGGAATATATCCTAAAGCAATTTGGATAGCTTCTTCAGGACTAATTCGATAAGTTCCCCGATAATTATCCCATAATTTATAATAAAAACCACCCATTATATTAATCTCTTCCTTTTTAATAATTATATTATTATTGTATTCAACTCCTTAATAATTGGTGCTTTTTAACAATATATAATTCTAAACTTCTTCTATCTAACAATTCCATCTACTATTTTAAACTATCCTTTTAATCCTTTCTGCAATCTTAGCATCTAAGCTAGATATTGTTTTATTGATTAATGTAATTATTATAGTATGTATTATCCTACAATAATCAACTATAGTTAAATTTAATTTATGTTTAAATTAGCATATTGTAATCCATAATAATTTTTCTTCTTTTTTGATTAACTTATTGATAATATCTCACTTTCTACATATAAAAAAAGCCCTATTAAGAGCTCTTTTAAACTACTTATAATATATTTAACTTTATACTATTGTTCAGTTTGACTAATTACAGTTTTTGATTCATTATAAGTATCAGTCAATTGTTGTACAGGTGAATTGTAAGGTTTAACCCAACCTTGAGTTACAGCTAGTTCTGTAAGAGCAGTATGTCCTCCAACTATTTGATTTAAACCAGCAGAATATATGGATCTCAATTCTGGAGTACTGCTTGTTAACGTAGCATTAAGATATGCATCAGCTGCAGCTTTTCCAGAAGCAAGCATATTTGTAGAAATAACTTCATCATTAATATCAACGTTATTTTTAATTAGATTTCCAATTAAATTTGCCATTCTATTATACCTCCGCCATAACTGTTACTTGATTTTCATTAATAAACTGTTGTAATCCTTTTATCCTACCCTCTGTTGCTAATACGCTAGATTCACCTTGTCTTCTTAAGTTTTCATCTGTTATTAATGCATTTACTGCTCTTTGTACAACTAATCCGTCTTGCTCCATCTTCAATAGTGATGTTAAAGATAGCAATTCTGCTTCTGAAAGTTTTCTCATATTCTTACCTCCAATAAATATAATTTTATACGCTTATATTATGTGATTTTTAGGAAGCTAATAGTCATGTTAAGTTTATCCAATTAAATAAGTATTATTAAAATTATATCATCTGTCCCATATATTCTTTCAAACTATTTCTAACCTTCTGTTTATTAATTTTCTGTGAATAAAAACATACTAAATATCTTTCCTACCTTACTCGCTTTTTAACTTCTTTCGTTAATAGTGTAAATTCATTTTTACAAATTCTACATCTACATCAACTATAGATATTTAGTATATTCCCACCTTACTTTTAATCTTTTATATAAAAAAGAGCCCTATTACAGGCTCCTGATTATCTATTCTTTGAAAATTAGAAATATACGTATAGTTTTTTTAGACTATTATTTAAAAATATAATCTCTTATTATTTTGTTAATTATCTTCTCGGATTTTCAAATGAAGGTGGAGTTGGATTTGGAGCCTCATGCTCTGATCCTGGATTAGATAAATTAAAGTAAAGTTTAGAGTCTTCTGTAACTCCAAAATCTTTATTTGAACCAGACTTTTGAACTTTATTTAATGCTTCTCTAAATAAAGCATTGTGGGCTTCTTCTCTATTAAGTAAAAAATCAATTGTTGCTCTTACTTCCTTATCTTCAATTTGACGATATAGATATTCATATACAACTTTTGCTCTTTGTTCAGATGCTATATTAGATAATAAATCTGCAACTAAATCTCCAGTAACAGTTACATAATCTGATGTCCATGGTGCTCCAGAAGAATTAATTAGTACAGGCGATAAACCACTCTGTACATGGGTCTGGATTTCACCATTATTAACCTTTTCATTGTCCACATCATGACCATTTAGTAAATTTATTGTTTGTGCTACCATTTCCATGTGGCTTAATTCTTCTGCACCAATATCTAGGAACAAATCTTTTATCTCAGGATCTTTTATTCTAAAACTTTGAGAAATATATTGCATTGCTGCTTTAAGTTCACCATTACCTCCACCTAGTTGTTCTTGCATTAATATAGCATACTGTGGATTTGGTCTTTCAACTTTTACTTCATGCAATAATTGTTTTTTATGTTCAAACAAAACTAACACCTCCGTATTTTACATTCTATGTTATAATTTCCTATAATTATATTAATTATTCTAAATACTATAAAAATAGGAGTAAAAAAGCACTTATCTAAGTAAGTGCTTTAATATAATTTAAAATTTATATTATCTTTTTAATGCAGAAAGTGCTTCTGCTATTCTTCTAACAACATCTATAGAATTATCAGTTGATCCAAATCTTCGCAATACACAAAGTGCTTCTGCTACTTTTCTAGCAAAATCTATAGGATCATCAATTGATTCAAAGTGAATATACATAAGCCTTGGATCATCAAATAGCCAGTGATTATGAAGTGCAGTAACTAATATTCCATTTTTTCTTAAAATAGATATAAAGTCATTTATTTCTTCTTGAAGAATAACTGTCTCACCTAAATTAAGAGTTCTACCTTCATTATCAGGTGATTCAAATGAAAATAGTGCTGATAATGCTAATGGAGAATGAGTTCGTCTTCCTAATATTTCTGCATCAATATCTCTCATAAACGTTACTGTACAAACATCGTTAGCTGTACTTAAAATCTCTGCTCCAAGTATTCTAGCAAATTCATTACAAAGTTGACAAAAATCACTCATATTTATTTCCCCCTATTTTTTAGCTCAAGTTTTTCAAAATTTTTCTTAAAAAATTTTACTTTCTATAAACATAATATGAAGCTTATTCATAGATGTGTATAGCCTCCACTCCGTATCTAAATAAAAATGTGAATAAAAAAGCACCTAATTTCCTAGATGCTTTTAATTATTTGAATTATTTACTTGCTTCATATTCTTTTACTTTAAAAGATTCCATCTTATGATGTTTTATTATTTTATACTCATTCTTTATATTATTCTATTTCCTAACAAATGGCTTTTCCCAAATTACACAAGTTTTTTCTAGTATCATAAATAATTACTAACTTATAAGCAAATTCTTAACTCATTATTTTCTCTTTATTACTTCATAAAATTTTTGTATTGCGACGTAAAAACACCCCAAAATTCAATTCATGAATAATTCGGTGCTTAAGTAAATCGTTCATTTTTTCAGTTGTAACATTAAATAAGAAGACTGCGTAGTTATTAATCTATCTTAAGCTCTGTACATTTTCATTTATAAATGATAGTATTGCATCTATAAACGACTGCTTATCCTGCATATAGAGCGCATGTCCAACACCTTCTATTTCAATGTGTTTTACGTTACTGTTTAATGTTTTAATTAAATTTATATCATTGTCCCTAATTAAACTTCCTTGGTTTGAGTCCCCCTTTATAATTAACGTAGGACATTTAATTAAAGGGAATAATCTTTCCACATCATAGTCTTCATAGGTATTATCAAAATCATCTATTATAGCAGTAAGCATATTAGTGTCATTTTGTTTTAAATTTTCAGCCATAAATTTAAACCAAGGATGATTTTCCCCATAAGCCTCGGCAGCAGAAATTGTTCTTTCTCCTCCTGGCATTGGAACTTGCATTGCTTTCAGTTTTTTTACGATTTCACCAATTGATAAGTTTTTTGACCATTCTCTCCAAAGCATAGTCATTTCCTTTTGACTTTCTGAGTGACTCCTTAATACATCCAATGATATTGGTGAATCTCCTATTATTAACGCCTTTACCATGCTAGGATAGTATGCTGCCAACAAAATAGCTATCATACCACCAAGTGAATGGCCTATTATTATTGCTGGCTTTTCAATACATTTTTCTATAAATTCTTTAACATCAGGTACATAATCCTGTATTTTATACATTTTTTCTGTGCGACCTGACTTTCCATGTCCTCTAAGATCTAACGCATAGACATGAAAGCCTACTGATAAATCATCAATTATATCTCTAAAAGTTTGCCACCTAGAAGATCCACCGTGTAGTAGTAATATAGAAATATCAGAAGTTCCTTTCTCCACATAGTTCAAACTTACTTGTCTTGTATTAAAAGTTCTTTCTTCCATATTTATCCCTCCAGACATTAAATATTATTATACTACAATATCTAATGAACTATCAGTCTTTAAATTATTGTAATTTTATGGTATAATATATATGTGAAATTACTTCACACTTTCTTACCATTGTGTATTAATTTCTTGTAATTATATCATCTTTAGCTAATTAGTTCCATGCAATCTTAATTGAATGAGAATTTTTATACCATTTTCACCGCATTATTCAATTTTCAAAGATCATTGTTCTTATTCTCATTTCAAAGTAGTTATGTCCCACTTTAATCAAACTATGACATAAAAAATACTGTAAAATTCAAGTTTAAATAATACAGTATTTTAATTAATTTTATTTTTAAATTTATCTTCAGTAATATCCCAAGATTATTAATTAGTTACCCTTAAATATTAACTAATATATTTCTTTTGCATCTTTTGGCAATAAATAAACATCTTTTAAAAACTTTAAACTATTATTTGCTTCAATTTCATTATATATAATACTCATGTTACATGATACTTCATTGGCAATATCATTAAATAAATTACACATAATAAAAACTGATTTCCAGATATCTTTTATGTTTCCAGAAGGATATGTTTTCAAAAATGTACTCCATTCCTTGTTTTCCAACCACCTATACATATACTTTCCTGATTTTCCAATATTAACAGTAAAATCCATTTTGAATCCTATTTTCCATTCTAATAAACGTATTAATTGAGGACGAACACAATAATTTATCATATCCATTACATATGGTATTTCTTCTCGCCATAATCCCTTTGCAACATTATTTAAGCTCCACCAATATTCATTACAGGTATCAAAAAATTGACGCTCTGTTGGTTTCTTTACCCAATAATCTTTATCAGTTTCTTTTGGTATCTTAGGTAAACATTTATCTTTATCAAGTAGTATTCTACAAAGACTGTCCTCTTTAATTTCTCTTAGCACATGTGATAATGTAGACACATGCAAATCCAAACGATTTCCATCAGTAAATTGAATAAGCCATCCATAACAATTGTCTACATCATTTAGATAGTAAGAACTTTCTTCAGGATACTGCATATATAATCGTTCGCCAAATTGGTCAATCCAATTTTTCTGCTCACGAAATGATTTTGTTTCCTCAACAACATACACGATATCATAGTCCTGAAAAATATCTTTTATAGCATTTGGATTTGTTCTGGATCCATTCATAATAACTGCACGAATTCTTTCATCATTCTTTGCAATATCTAATATTAAATTAAACATTTCTTGTTCCGTACGCATTTTAACCTCCGAAAAGATAAATATTTTTAATTCACAGCATACAACTAATTATAATAGTATTATAAATTATTTATTAAAGTTAATATAAAGTCTAAAATACTTTAAAATAAGGCATAAAAATATCATAAATTCAACTTTGAATAATACAACACTTTAAACAATTATTCGATTTTTATATTTATTGCGTTAAATAAGAATATTATGATTCACCAACTCTTATAAGCCATTCATTAACTAGTGAATTGAATAATTCTTCTTTTTCTATCTGTAAATTATGTCCTGATTCATCCAATACAGTGAAAGTTGCTCTCGGAAAATTCTCTAAGATATTCCATGCATCCTTATATCCTACACAGGAATCTTGTTTACCTAACAGTATAAGAGCAGGTTTATCAAATTTTTTATTTATCTTATCTACATCAAATGAAAATTCATAGCCATTTTCTTTAAGACTTTCTAAAAATTTAATATCTGCCATTTTAGCACCAGATATTATTTCTTTTTTATACCTTTCATAGATTACGTTACTTTGAATCACTGCCATAGAATTAAATTGTTCAGCAGCTTCCGATGTCAATTTAGACAATACCGTATTATCTTTCACTAAAATAACATGTTCAGGAATATTTCGTTTTTTATTATCTGCTATTATAAGTGGACAAATTAATAAAACCCCATCTACCTTATCTGCCATTTTGTAGATTATTCCTCTTGATATATAGCCACCATATGACTCGCCTACAAGTAAAAAATTTTCATTTGGAATGATCTTTTTAATAAAATCAATTACAATTTCAAGCATAATATCAGAACTAGTAATCCACTCTGCACTCTCTGATTTGCCCATGCCTGGTAAGTCAATATATATTCTTTTATAAGTATCTTTAGTACTAAATATAGGTTCCATACATCCAGTCATTAATCTGTGATCTAGGGAATAACCATGTAGCATAACAATTGGCTTTCCATCTCCTATTATTTCATAATTTATAGATATATTTTGTATCTTGCACTCCATTTTTTTCCTCCATTTTATATAGTACATATTTTTTACATCTTCAAACCGTCATAGGTTAAATTTAACATAAATGCAACAAAATTGTATTTATGTTTGAATAACATGGTACAATATGATTATTCATAAATACCATGTTATTCAATTTTCAAAGAACATTATTTTCATATCTAATATCTATATATCTGTTATATAGTTTAATCAAATTACGCCATAAAAAATGCCGTATATTCACATTGAATAATGCGGCATTTTAGTAAATTATTCGTTTTTTCAGTTATGACTCTAAATAAAAAAATTATTAGTTAAATATATTTACTTTAATTTCATATGAAGTATAGGAAATGGATTTCCTTGTTCATCAAGCTCCGACCTTTTAAATATATCAAATCCCATATGTTTATAGAATCCTACACCTTGTATATTCTGCTCATTTACATCTACATATTTTATATTTAAACTATTTATTGCGTATTCTACAAGCCTTTTTCCTATGCCTTTACATCTACATTCATCACTTACAAATAACATTTCAATCTTACCATCATGCACACCCATAAATGCTTGTATAGTACCTTCATCATCTCTTATACACATAAGTTTACTAACATAATAAGCTCCTTCTTTAACTTGAGGTTTTATTGATATTATATCCTTTTCATTTAAAAAAGTATGCGTTGCTCTTACCGATGATTCCCATACATCTAATACATTATCCATATCTTCCTCATCAATATTATTTAGAATTTCTATATCAATCATATTATATATCCTCCTTAAACTGTTTTAGGGAATTCTTAATTAAGTCAATAAAAATTTAGTTTTGTATTGATGTTAATACAAATATATTAATTCATAATATCTTACCATTTTGCCTTAATTAATGGTAATTATATCATAATTTATATAATCCCATATAGTTATTTCTAACACCGCATTATCCAATTTTTAAAGAGCATTTTTTGTATCTTAAATTTCAGCAGTTACTTAATAAAATAATCAAATTGCAACCTAACTCGTTCCTGTTCTTTTAGGAGAACATTGAGGTCTTGTTCTTAACTCACTTGAAAAAATCTCCAAATATTTTCCTTTGTTAAACTTGCAAATATGTTTATTTTTTAGGTATGAAGTCTTAATACTTCCACTGCTCTCTACCATTACAGAAGTATATTTATAATGCTCATATTTCACTCATAATTTTCCATTTTTTAAAAAGTTATAACCACGCTGGTCAAGTGTCCTTTATAATACATTTGAATTGTGACGTAAAAACACCGTAAAATTCTAACTTGAATAATACGGTGTTTTAGTAAACCATTCATTTCTTCAGTTATGACTTTAAATAAGAAGATTATGCATCTGGAACTTTTATATATATATACCAGTTTCCACCCTCATCTTGCTTTAAAATAAAATATATAAATTCATCTTGACCAGTATATTCTTTGTATTGATAAATATTAAATTGATGCTCACCATCCTTTGTGGCATTTTTTGTATCAGTTATTATTACTTTATCCGCTACTGATTCACCGTCTCTTGATACTATAAAATCATAAATTACCTTTCCAGGTCCATTGGTATAGTCTGTTATTACATTTTTTCTTTTACTACTTTGACATCCTATCAAGGCAAATGTAGTAAAAACTATAATTATTAAGCATACTACTCTTATATAATTTTTTTTCATTACATTCATACCTCCATGAAAATACTTCACAGTTTTTACTATTGTTACTTAACTAGTAGCAATTATATCATATTCAAATGTAAAACAACTATACTTTCTAATACCGTATTTATTCAATTTTCAAAGAACATTGTCTGTATTTTCATTTTCAAGAAATACATCACCTTTTAATCAAATTACGGCATAAAAAATACCGCATATTCACGTTGAATAGTACGGTATTATGAATAGAATATCTGATTATATAATGTGCTACATAAAATAAGAATGCTGTATCTGAACATTTGATTAAAGTTTATTCTAATCTGAAAATTCACTAAGTAAGACTTTTAATTCTTCCTTACCATAAAATAACCCATCACTAATAAATTTTTCAATCTCAACAGTGCCATCTTCCATAAACTCTATTTCCCATCTTTGTCCCGGAACTGCAACTTCAATTATAATACATTCTGATCTTATCTTATTTAAACGATAATATATATTGTTTTCATCTAAAATATTAAGAAATTTATTTATATCATTTAAACTATTCATATCCAAATAACTCCTTTTATAAAATCTATTATTATACGATTACCATTTAATTAATATTAAAATTATTATGTTATATATATAACATAATAATTTTAAAATACCGCAAATTTACTTATGAATACTACGATATCTTAATATATTATTTTATACTTATTTTTTCAAATTGAAATTTGTCTAGCTTCGAGTTATACTCATAATTTCACCGAAAAACTGGAAATTAATTTCTTTTACTAATTTCATCTGTTATTAATGATTTTGAAATATACATCGCTTTTATTATGTTCTTAAAGCGCTTGTGATGAGAGGTACCCTCATCAAATTTTAGCTGTGCTTTTTCACATTTGCTGATAACTGAAGATACTGGGCGTAGTGCTTCTATCAATTCTTCTTTTGTATATTTGTCCATAACATTTTCATCTGTTATTAATGATTTTGAAATATACATCGCTTTTATCCTGTTCTTAAGGAGTGTGTGCTGAGAGGTACCCTCCTCAAATTTTGGCTGTATTTTTTCACACTTACTGATAGTTGAGGATACAACTTGTAGTGCTTCTATCAATTCTTCTTTTGTATATTTGTCCATAGCATTTCACCTCAAATTCATAATTTATCTAGCTTGTATTATAATACAATTATTCTTAACCGAAAATAGCTCACTGACAAATTCTTATTTATCTATATGTCTTATAAAAATAATTTTTACTTAAAATTATTTTACTATTACAAATCAATTATAACATATTTTATAATAAGTAATCTTATAAGAATATTGTGCAAGAAACTTACTGTAGATTCTTCTTATTAGCGGAGGTTAATCCAATATATTTGTTGTTCTTTACCTTCATGGAAATTTTCGCCTATTAATATACCACCGCAACTCATCGCAGTCTGACTTGAAGCAATATTATCTTTATCACAGATAATCATTACTTTTGGAATTTTCATATCTTTTGCAATTTCTAAAACAATTAATAATTGTTGCTTACCATAACCTTTTTTTCGCTCAGTTGGACGAATGCCATAGCCTATTTGCCCTCCATGTTTTTCTAATTCATCAGTTAAAAAGTGACGGAGTTGAATAGTACCTATAATTCTATTATCAGATTTTCTTACAGAAAAGAATGTGCTGGCATGAACATTATTGTGAAGTTTATCTTTCTCAATTGAAAGAACAATTTCAAGCCATTCATCAAAATCATTATAACGAGCTAGACCACAACTGCCATTGATATTAGTTTCCTCAAAGTCTAAATACTCTTGTTTGTATTCCAGAATTTTTTCTTCTAAAACCTTTGATGGGTTTACTAAAATTAATTCACTCAATTTAATACCTCCTAATATAAATAATCTGTAGTTCGCCTTATAATACAACTATGACTTAACTCAGAAAGAAAGTTTATCATATTTACCACTTTTTTGCACCAATTTTCAATATACTTGAGATAACTTTTATTTTTTAATACTGTATTATTCAGTTTTCAAAGAACATTGTTCGTAGTCTGAAATTAAAACTTACGTCGCATTTTAATCAAATTGTGTAATAAAAATACTATAAAATTTACTTTTGAATAATACAGTATTCCAAGCAATAATATTTTTAATTTTTATTTGACTTTTGTATAAAATCCAATATTCTTTCTTTCAAATTTAAATCATTGATCCAAAATTCCATATTTTTTCTTATTATTATAAAATAATACATGAGCTGTGAGTTATAATTAATTCATAATTTTTTTATGTTCATTAAAGGAAGGCATAATGACTTCCTTTAATAATATGCAACAATCAAAATTGATATCTATTCTTTTGATATATATTCTAATAATCTTTTTCCAGTTAAGGATGAAGAACAGTTTATTATATTTTGTGGATATCCCATATATACCAGTTCTCCACCATTAAAGCCTCCAAGAGGCCCTAAATCAATAATCCACTCAGCATGACACATGATGCTCAAATTATGTTCTAGTGCAATAATTGTTTTTCCTCGTTCAATTAATTTGTTTAATAGTACTATCAACTTTTTAGTATCTGCCTCATGTAAACCAGTACTTGGTTCATCAAATATGTAGATCTCACCAGTATCATTTAAAAGTGTTAAAGCAATTTTTAATCGCTGAAGTTCTCCTCCTGATAATGTATCCAACGACTGTCCAAGTTTTATATAGCTTAGATTTACTTCTTGAATAGTATGTAATATTTTCTTAATTTCTTTGTCTGTAAAAACAGTTAAAGCTTCTTCCACTGTAAGGTTAAGAATATCACTAATTGTATATCCTTTATATTTATAACTCAAAGCTTCTTTACTGTATCGTCTTCCGCCACATAAATCACAAGTTTCCTCTACATCATCCAGAAAGGCAAGGTCTGTTTTAATTATTCCCATACCTTTACATAAAGGGCACGCTCCTTTTCCATTATAGCTAAATAATGAAGGTGATTGATTATTTGCTTTTCCAAACACGGTTCGAATTTTATCAAAAAAGCCAATGTACGTAGCTAATATTGAGCGAGAAGATGTATACACTCTTTTTTGATCTAAAAGGATGCTATTAGGATAACTATTTATGAAAAGACGTGTAATCAATGTACTTTTACCTGAACCGGCTACTCCTGTTACAACTGTCAAGGCATTTTTAGGTATTTTTACTGATATATTCTTTAAGTTAAACATATTTGCATTATTAAGTTCATAAAACTCAGTGAATTCTTTATTTATCATGTTTATTTTATGTTTTTCAGATAAAGCAAGTCCCGTAATGGTATGACTATTTAATAGCTCTAAATAGGTTCCTTCAAAAAGAATTTCCCCACCATGAATTCCTGGCTTTGGCCCCATATCAATTATATGGTCTGCTATCTTTATCACATCAGGATCATGCTCCACTATTACTACTGTATTCCCTTTATCTTTAAGCCCCTTAAATATCTTATTTATACCAATGATATCATGAGGATGTAATCCAGTACTAGGTTCATCAAATATATATAAAATATCACTGAGACTACTGTTTAAATGCTTTGACATTTTAATACGTTGAGATTCTCCTCCAGATAATGTATTAGTAGTTCGATTTAATGTCAAATAATCTAATCCAACTTCTTCTAATGTACTTAAACGCTGAAAAATATCATCAATCACCGTCTGAACTTCTTTTTCATGGATTGTCTGAATAAAAGATTTTAATTCCTTTATTGACATATTCACACAATCACCGATTGATTTTCCTTTAATCTTACAAGATAAAATCGTATCATTCAATCTTTTTCCTTCACAGCGAGGACAAATCTGTTCTTTAATAATTTCTTCAATCTCTTCTTTGTATTGTTTTTGTTCTTTTTCTAAAAATGAAGTTCTAATTCGAGGTATAACACCAATATACTTAGCTGTTTTATGCCATTTTTCTGTAGGGTTATCTGGTATTTTTTCTTTTTCATAAAGTAAAGTATTGAGCTCTAAATTAGAGTAATCTTTAATAGGTCTTTGAATATCAAAATATCCAGATTCAGTATATCGAGTTAACCTCCATCCTCCTGGTTGAAATGTAGGAAATCTAATAGCTCCTTCAGCTAAACTTCTATCAAAGTCAATTAGTTTATTAATATTAATGTCCTTAACTACTCCTAATCCTTGACACTGAGGACACATACCATTTGTGTTGTTGAAAGAAAAGTTCATTGAATAGCCAACAAAAGGTTTCCCAATTCTAGAAAAAAGTAGACGCAACAAGGTGTAAATGTCGGTGACTGTTCCAACTGTTGAACGTGCATTCCCACCTATCTTTTTTTGATCTATAATAATAGATACAGGAAGATTATTAATCTTTTCAACATTTGGCCTCCCATAATGAGGTAATAGCTGTTGAATATAGGCAGAGTAAGTATCATTTAGCATTCGTTGGGACTCAGCAGCTAATGTGTCAAAAATCAGCGAAGATTTTCCTGAACCAGATAATCCTGTGACTATAGTAATTTTTTTCTTCGGAATCTTTACTGATATATCCTTAAGATTATTTTCATTTGCATGAAGTATTTCAATCATTTCTTCTGTCATAGTATCTCCTCTTCTCTTCAAATACTTTGCTTAATTTGATACACATCTCAGCAAACAATACTTGCTCATCTTTAGTTAAAGTAGTTTCAGCAATTTCTGCTAAATATTCATGTCCTTTCTTAGTATTCTTTAAAAATTTGAATCCTTTATCTGTTAATTCTGTCCAAAATTCTCGTGCGTCATCATTAGGTTGTTTCTTTTGTTCAATATAGCCTATTTCCTTAAGTCCCTTCAATGCCTTAGATATTTTAGAACGTGAAGCACCTAGTTTAATACTTAATTCTGAAGGCAAACTTCCCTTTGTTCGATATAACAACTCTAATAAATCGTACTGAAACCAAGAAATATTTTCTGGATTTACTCTATTTCTCTCAGCAACAAGTTCGCATTGAAGTGTTGATAAGCCTTCTTCTAATTTAGAATTATATAATTTTTCATTCATAAACAATTACCTCTTTAATATAAAATAGTTTCCTTTTAGAAATTATTTTATCACTTTAATAAAATGATTGCAATAAGGAAACTATATATGATAAAAATTAAGTGCTAGCTTTTTAATCTTGTAATAAGCTAGCACTTATAACCTCATCAAAGGCATATATAATTTGTTATTTTGTCTTTAAGTATGTTACAAAAGTTATCAAAAACCAAGTAATTTTAATTTGTTTGATATTATAAATATGTATTAACTCTAGTTTTAATTTAAACACTTGTAGTTGTTAGCATTAATATCTTCTACTTATGCTTCTCTATTAGTTTTTTTATTTCATTATTCACAACATCTAGATTATATTGATGTATAGCATGATCTGCTCCATTAACAACTATTTGTTTGCTATCTGTTGACCATTCTTTTAAGGCTATCTGACTGTTATCCCATTCAGGATCACTAGGAGCAGTTAGTATTCTAATTGGTAAGCTACCTAAATGACCATTTTCTAATACAGTCTTTGCGTTAGCTTTTGCTCCATTACCTTCATCTATAATATTTTTGTTATACATAGTTTTTACTGCCATTCCTAAATATATTTGCTTTAAATCATCAGGTAATAACTTAAGTTTTTTTGAAAAGAAATCTGTATGATAAAGTGCTAATCTTGCTATACCAGTAGACTTTAGAAACTTATACTTAGCTACTGTACTATTAGCAATTTCCAAGCCATTTTGGGCATAGTACTCAGGATTGCCACCATCTATCAATATTAACGTAGATACTTCATCTTTATAAAGCTGTGCAAATCTTATCATTTGCAATGATGCATATGAGTGTCCAACTAATATATAGGGAGATTTTTCTCCTGATTCAATAAGTGCAGTGTGCATTTCTTCTACAATAGAATCTATATCTCTTGATCCATCTGTTACTTCACTCCATTCATGTCGTGGTCTATCATAAGTAACAATTCTAGTATAATTGAAAATTTCCTTGTAAACAGGATAAAAATCTGCATAAGAGCTTGGCTCATTTAATCCTCCAGTGAAAACCACAGTAGAATTTCCTTCACCTTTGCTAAAAACATTAATTTTATGATTATTTACCTCAACCATCTTACCCACTGGAAGATAGTTTTTTTCATCCTTGTATCCACCTATTCTTTCATATAAACAGCCTATTAATAAAATAAAAATGACAAAAGTAAAGCCTCTCAATAAATATTGTCTAAATCGTTTTAGACCTTTTTGTTTAGTCATTTTTTTCTACTCTTGCTAAATTCATTTCTCAAATCTCCCTCAAACTAATTTTGATAATATACAAAATTGTTTTACCTCTAAAAAGTTACCTTAACTAACATAAATACTCATTACTTCATACTTATTACATATTATCTATTGTTACAATATTTTTTATTTAACTAGACTCCCTTCGTTGAATTCAATATCTAGCACACCACAAACAATAGCTTTAGCTATAGTATTTAGTCCATATTCATTCATAATAGCAACATCTTTTACATTGTCAATAAAGCATACCTCAATATAAATAGTTTCTGCATCTGTTCCATTTATTAAGGCTAGTTCTGCATTCTTAATGCCTCTATTTCTAAATCCTAATTTGCTCATATTTTTTAATACTCTATCTGCTTCTGGTACATACTTACCTTGATATGTAAATATCTCTGTACCATATCCAATACCTAAATGACTATTAAAATGTATGACAATATTCATGTCGGCATTTACACTATTACATAGTATAACTTGTTTATTAAGACTTTCATCTAAAGTAGTAGCATGATCTACAATAACTAAATTCGTCTGTTGACCTTTTGATTTAAACTCACTATCTAATTCTTTAACAAGCTGTCTAGTTAAAACTTCTTCTTTTAAACCATTTACGCCACTAGCGCCTGTATCTGCTCCAGTAAGTGTATGTCCTGCATTTAAATTAAACATTTTAACTCCCGATTTAAATTTCTGTATTGCCGCTGTAGAAACAACACTTTCCCCCCCTAAGACAATTAAGTTAGCTTGTGTATTGTATTTTTTAATACTTAAGGTTGCATTATCTGGAGTATTTGAAATAAGTACCATAGGATTACCATTTTTAGATGCTAATGCACCTCCTGATAAAGCATCTGGAAAATTTATTCCTGTTGCAATAAATAAATTAGAAAAATCTAATTTATCTTTAAATTTATCTAATAATATTTTATTAGTTTCATATCTATTACTTCCATATAATCTTTCAGCATTAGGAAATTTATTAAGTACATTATCAGATATAAGTGATGTTCCTCCAACTACATATGTCTTTGTAATAGAATTATTACTTATTAGATTTTCCAATGATGAATCTAAACTATAGGTTGGATTTAATAATATAGGCATTTGAAGCTTAGCCGCAATTGGTCCTATTGATAATGCATCTGCATAATTTAAGCCGTAGGCAACAAAAATACCATTTTCTACTCCTACCTTTTTGGCAACCTCAACTGACGTCTCATATCTACCTTGGCCAGAAATTCTTTCAACTTCAATATTCAAATCTTTAATTTCATTTTCAACTTCAGTACCTACTACACCAGTTCCACCTACTATAAATACTTTTTTAACGCCTAATCTTTTTATTTCACTTAATGTATTACTATTTAGTTTATTTTTTTCTGTTAATAGTATTGGTGCTTCATATTTTTTAGCAAGTGGAGTAGCACTAAGTGCATCTGGATAATCACTTCCTGTAACTAAGACCGCATATTCACTATTTATCCATCCATCTGATGAGACTGCTTTTGCAGTTTCGTATCTCCCTTCACCATATAATCTTTTTATTTGAGTTTCTGCATTAACATTTAAAGTAAATAAATTAGTAATTATTAAAGTTAATGCAATAAAACAGTATATAAATTGTACTTTTCTATTCTTTCTCATAAAACCACCTCGACTTAACATTATTCTACATTTAACTGCCTTTTCCTTTTATAAAATTAAAAAATAAGGTAATCCTATTATAAAAACTACCTCTAATGTATTTTTTACAATTAAATACTGAATTACATTGTATCAAGGTTATCACTTATACTAAAAAATAAAGCTAGCTCAAAATTGAGCTAGCTTTTATTTTTTATTATTTATCTTTTGTCATTTTTATTGTTTCAGCTATAGCAGATATACTACCTAATGAAGATAATGTGTCTACAGGTAATATTAGCTTATTAGCTGGGTTTTTAGATAATTCTTTTAATGCTTCTACTTGTTTTAAAGCTATTACAGTTGCATCTGTACCTGAATCAAGTATAGCCTTATTAACTTTTTCTATAGCCTCAGCATCAGCTTTAGCAATTAATTCAATAGCCTTTGCTTTACCTTCTGCCTCTAATAATTGAGACTCACGTAAACCTTCTGCTCTTCTGATATTAGCCTCTTTTTCTGCTTCTGCTTGAAGAATTTTAGATTGCTTTTCACCTTCTGCTCTAGCTATAGCACTTTGTCTATCTCCTTCTGCATTAAGTATTGCCGCTCTCTTATTTCTTTCAGCTTTCATTTGTTTTTCCATCGCTTCTTGAATTTCAGCTGGTGGAACTATATTTTTAATTTCTACAGATAATATTTTTATTCCATAAGCATCTGTAATAGTATCCACAATAGTTAATAACTTGAAGTTTATAGTATCTCTACCTGCTAATACCTCATCAAGTGTCATATCTCCTATTATATTTCTCATATTAGTTACTGTTGAATACATTATACCTGAAGTGTAGTTTTCAATGTTATAAACTGCATCCTTAGCATTTAATACTTGATAGAATATTACATTATCTACTGATATTTTAACGTTATCTTTTGTTATAACGTTTTGAGGTGGTATATCAAGAATTTGTTGTTTCATTGATATTTTTGCTCTTACAAAGTCAGCAAATGGAATTGTTATATGCCATCCTGGTTCTAAAACCTTGTAGAATTGGCCAAATCTTTCTAAAATGTAAACATAGCCTGTGTTTACAACTTTTACTGATAATATTATAAGTAATAATACTATTACCAGTACAGTTAAAAAACCAAAAAGAATCATTGCTATTCATCTCCCTTTTTAATAATAAGTTTATTGTTCTCTATATCAACAACAATAAAACTTTCACCACTAATTATTGGTGAACCTATATTTTTTACTCTCCAATATACGCCGTTCACCTTCATTTGTTCTTCTTTTATAATATCTATATTTGCTACAAATTCTTGTCCCAAATATTTTCCCATCATTAGCTTCTCTTGCTTTATATTCTTTTTAATATATTTTCTAGAGTATTTTAGTCCTAGTACAATTGAAATTCCACCTATCATTACAGCAATAAAAACTTGTACAGGAAATACTACAAAGAAGCCTAATAAAAAAGCTGGTATAAAGCCTATAATAAGCCAGGAATAAACAAAGTCACTTGTAAGAAAGTCAATTACTATAACAAAGGCTATTAATAGAAGCCAAATCCAATTAATTTCCATCCCTCTCACCTCATTTTATACTATAATACTATATATTCCTGCTAATGAATTATTAGTAATTATCTTTAATATAATAATACCTTATATTTCAACAAAATGCAATATAAACTTTATAAAATAGTATAAAAAAACCCTTTTTAAGTTATAAAATATTATCTTGTAATTTAAAAAGAGTTTTCAAAATGAAAACTCTTAAAATTAATCTTCAAATTCCCCTAATAAACCTTGAAGCCTTTGTGCTTGATATCCACATTCTTTTGCCAATGCCTTAAATTCATCTCTAACATTTTTATCATCTACTTTATCAGCGTAGCTTTGAAAATCACGAACATTTTCTTGAAGGTCAACAAGTTTTAGTTTAATAACTTCTCGAGTAGAAAGCTCCATATTTTCACCTCCTCTTTTAATGTTAGTATTTCCAAAGAAAAAAAATATATATTTAAAATCAAAATAATATATAAAAAATCTAAAATTTATTTATATTAAAAAGTAACTAATAAAAATAATTTTATAAAACATATAGAAATCAGGACCACCCGTAAAACGGGTGGTTTGCTTTAGCCCTATAAGGGCATATTACTAGCTGTGCTGCTCGCACGCCGAACGGTTTGCCAACCACAAATTTTTACTAACTACCCCTAAAGGGGTTTATTTTATCTGCTCTTCTTTACTGGCTCACCCGTAAACGGGTAAATATATTCTTTTAAACTCAATTGCTCATATGCTATATCTTCTTGTATTTGATTTTTTATATATTCTTCAATTACTTTTTTATTACGCCCAACTGTATCAACATAATATCCCTTGCACCAAAATTGTCTATTTCCATACTTATATTTTAGATTAGCATGTCTATCAAAAATCATAAGAGAACTTTTTCCTTTTAAGTATCCCATAAACTGAGCTATGCTTAATTTAGGTGGAACACTAACTAACATGTGTATATGGTCCTTGCATGCATTTGCTTCTATTATTTCTACACCCTTATGTTCACATAACTTTCTCAATATTACTCCAATATCAACTTTTATCTTTCCATATATTATTTGTCTTCTATACTTAGGTGCAAACACTATGTGATATTTACAATTCCATTTGCTATGTGCTAAACTGTTATTGTTCATTATGAACTCCTCCTTTGTATTTCAAGTATTGGTCGGCAAACCTAATACTTATTTTACTAAAGGAGGATCTTTTTTTATACTCATAGCTAAAAGCTTTTTAGAACCACAGGTATAACCTGTGGTATTCTTTTATACAAATAAAGTCTATCATTAAAATAATTTTTAATGATAGACTCTGCACTTTATAAAAATATTATAGAATTACTTGAACAAATAGCATTGCTATGGATAATCCCCCCATTAATGCCATTAGCGGTAAAATAAATTTCAGCCATTTATCATAGGTTACGTCAACCATTTCCAAACTAGCTAATATCAATCCTGTTGGAGTAATAAATGACATCAATCCTTGTCCATACTGATATGCACTAACAATAACATCTCTTGACAGTCCAACTGCATCTGCTAGTGGAGCCATAATAGGCATTGATAAAGTTGCAAGTCCTGATGATGATGATATGAAGAATCCTAATAAACTAAATAGTATTAAAATAACAACTATAAATAACATAGAGTTCATACCTTCAACTACTCCTGATGAGAAATATAATATAGAGTCACTAATTAAGCCTTTTTCCATAATGATGTTAACTCCCCTAGCAACACCTACAATTAATGCAACTCCTATAAGATCTCCAGCACCAGTAACAAATTTGTCAACAAATGCTTTTTCTCCTATTCCAGAAATAAATCCTATTACTATTGCTACTGCTAAGAATAATGCAGTCATTTCAGTAAACCACCAACCCCTTGATGATACTCCCCAAATCATTACTCCAAAAGCTAAGGCAAAAATCAGTAACATAAACTTTCTTCTAAAATCAAAATTTGGAATGTTATTAGGGTCATAATTACTTAAAAATTTATCTTCAATATGTTGTTTATCTGCATGAATTAATGAGTTTTTAGAATCAGCCTGAACTTTCTTTGCATAACGAATTATGTAAATTAAAGAAATTACTAATGATAACACTAAGCCAATTCCTCTAAATGTTAATCCCTCTGTAAAGCTTATTCCAGCAGCATTAGATGCTGTAACAGATGAAAAAGGGTTCGTAGTTGCAAACATTGTTCCTAATGATGAACCCATATATATTGCAGCTATACATACTAATGCATCATATCCTGCAACTAAAAATATTGGCATCAATATTGGATAAAATGCTATAGTTTCCTCTGCTAATCCAAAAGTAGTACCTCCTATTGCAATCAATACAGTTACTACAATTATTAGCATCATTTCTTTCCCTTTTGTCGCCTTTGATAAACTAGCTATTCCAGCATCAAAAGCTCCTGTATAATTAATAACCCCAATTATACCTCCAAGAATAAATACGAACATTATAATATCAATTGATTCATACACCCCTTGAATTGGTGCAGTTAATATTTCGAAAGGTCCTTGCGGATTGCTTTCTATTTTTTCATAGGTATTAGGTATAGCAATGGGCTTACTAATACTTCCACTAGTGAATTTAGATACATCAACTTTCATGTTTAATTTATCTAATACTTCTTGTGTAGCAGGAAGCTCTTCTATTTCACCAGATGGTTTTGTAATCGTAAACATATTAGTTTCAGTGTCAAATTTTAATTTAGCATAGCTTCCAGCTGGTATTAAGTAAGTTAATGCGGCAACAAGAATTAATACAATAAATGTAACTGTAAAGGCCGTTGGAAAACCTTTTTTCTTTTTTTTGTTACTCATTTTTATCCTCCCTTATTATGAAAATATTCTAAAAATTTGTCACAGGAACATTATACACCATGTTACAAATTTATTAAATATTTATTAAATATTTTTTATATTATTATTTATTTTTTATATTATAAATCATAGTATTAAATATAATAGTAAAAAGTATAAAAAATTATACATAATTTGTAAAATAAGCTTGTTTTTAATCTCAATTTTATTTGTACGTTTAGAAGATAAAAAATAAAGTAATTCAATATAATAGAAAATAAGTTAACATACTAATCTATTATTTTTGAAGGTGTCTTATCTTTTATAAATTTGAAATATCTATATTATCTATAGTACTTGTATATAAGAATCTAAAATATACACTTAAAAATGCATTCTCTATAAAAAGCTTATATTACTGGAAATTAAGAATTAAAGATGAAGACTTTTAGAATAAATTTAATTCTAGAAAACTCCAAAGCCTTTGACTTTGGAGTTTTATCCTTAATTTTTCATTTTAAATTTATAAATAAAGTTTTTATTTATAAAAATTAAAACAAAGCATATATCTTATATATTATTTTCTTTATTTTCCTTAATTTTTTCAGATAGCTCATTAAGATAAGTCCATCTTTCCATTAAATATTCTAGCTCCTCTTCAATCTTACTTTGCTTTTCTAGTAGTTCTTGAAGTAATACAAAATCACTTCCTGCATTACTTATATTTTCTTCAACTTCATTTAATTCATTCTCTTTCTCTTCAACTTTCTCATCGATCTCTTCATACTCTTTCATCTCTTTATAAGAAAACTTTAATGGTTTTTCTTTTTTAGATTCTTTATTTTTAATTTCTTTGGTTTTACTTATATTTTCATCTTTTTTCTCATTAGATAGGTAAAGTTCACTATATTCTTTATAATCACTATAATTACCTGTAATTTCTAATATTTTTCCATTACCTTCAAAAGTAAAAATTTTATTAGCAATTTTGTCTAAAAAGTATCTATCATGAGATACAGTAATTACTGAACCATTAAATTCTTCAAGATACTCTTCTAATATAGTAAGGGTATCTATATCTAAATCATTAGTAGGCTCATCTAAGAACAATACATTAGGACTCTCCATTAATATTCTAAGTAAATACAACCTTCTTTTCTCTCCACCAGATAGCTTTGATATAGGAGTATATTGCATTGCCCCTTCAAACATAAATCTTTCTAGCATCTGAGAAGCAGAAATTGTAATTCCGTCCTTTGTAGTTATAAATTCTGCTATCTCCTTTATATAATCAATAACTCTAAGTTTCTCATTCATCTCACCATTTTCTTGAGTAAAATAACCAAGTTTTACAGTGTCACCAAATTCAATTACTCCACTATCTACTTCTAATCTACCACTTAATATATTTAAAAGTGTAGACTTTCCTACCCCATTTGGTCCTATTATTCCTATTCTATCTTCTTTTGTTGCAATATAACTAAAGTCCTTAATTAACTGCTTTTCTCCAAATGATTTATAAATATTCTCCACATTAATTATTTTTTTGCCAAGTCTACTACTACCTGTGGATATGTCTATTTTATTATCCTTTATTTCAATTTTACTATTTTTAATTTCTTCAAATCTTTCTAATCTCGCTTTTTGTTTAGTACTTCTAGCTTTAGCTCCCCTTTTTACCCATGATAATTCTTTTCTATATAGGTTTTGTCTTTTTCTTTCTAAGCTTTGCATAAGTTCAATTCTTTCAAGTTTCTTTTCTATGAAAGTTGAATAGTTTCCCATATATCCATAAATGTTTCCATTATCAATTTCAATTATTTTGTTAGCTACTCTATCTAAGAAATATCTATCATGAGTAATCATCAACAATGCAGATTTTCTATTTCTAAGTTCATTCTCCAACCATTCTATGATATTATTATCCATATGATTAGTTGGCTCATCTAAAATTAATAAATCACAAGGAGATATTAGAGAGGAAGCTAATGCTACTCTTTTTCTTTGCCCTCCAGATAGAACTTTCATCTTATCATTAAAATTATTTATACCTAATTTTGTTAATATTCTTTTTGCTTCACTTTCTAACTGCCATCCATTTAAAGCATCCATTTTACTTTGAAGAAAGATTAAACTTTTTTGAAGAGCAGTATTTTCGCCATCTAATGAAAGTTTGTAAAGTATACTTTCGTATTCTCTTAACACTTTCATAACTTCTGAAGAGCCTTTAAAAATCTGTTCCAATACAGTATCCTCTGCTTCGTAGATAACTTCTTGAGGTAAATACTCTATTCTAAGTCCATTCATTTTTATAATATTACCACTATCAGAAATCTCCATTCCCGCAATTATCTTTAAAAGAGTAGATTTTCCTGCTCCATTTACACCTATTACTCCTATCTTGTCTTCATCAGTAATAGTCAATTTTATATTTTCTAATAGTGTTTTATCACTATAGCTTTTGCATATATTTTCTAAAGTTATTAAATTCATAGAACTCCATCCTTTTAGTTAATTTTCGTAAACTTGTTTTATATATAGAAAATTAATTCTTTACATAAACTTAAATTTTATCTTGTTTCTATATAATTATACAGAAATACTATAACAATTTCACTATTAATTAATATTAGATGTCTGAAATAGAATAGTTTATGAAAACTTCTAATAATATTTTCTACCAGACAAAGTGAATTTAGTATAGATAAAACACTTAAAGAGTTAACATATAGCTAATATAGCTACAAACTTGATATTTCAATTCATAATTCACAATGAAAAATTCACAATTATAGTTGAAATTAATTCTTTGTGAATTAATAAAATATATCACAATACTTATTAGTTATTTTTTTAAACATACTTAAATATAATATAATATCAAATAAAAGGAGGAACTTTATGGCAAATAAATCGAAGAAAGCTACAGATAAATCAAATAGTAAAAAGAAGTCAGACTCTAAAAATAATAAAGGTAAAAAGAAATAGTAAAAAGTCGTGATTAAAAATCACGACTTTTTATTAGAACTCTTATCTTTTATTTGAATATCATAAAAATCTAAATTTAAGCTGCCATATCTTTTCTTTTATTATTACTATAAAGTAAATTTCCTGTAGCCTTATTTATAGATGCTACTAAAGGCAAAGTGATAAAACCATCAACAATATGATGTAATACTCCACCAATACCTACTACAATTAATGCTTTATATAAATCAAAACCAAAAGGCATTACAACTAAAGCTTCTAAGAAGCCATGCAGTGGTGCAGTTATAAAAATAGTCTTAGTAAAACTTACATTTTTAAGTATTAATTTTGCTCCTACAAATCCTACTATTATGTGCATTGCTGCCCTAGCTGCAATTACTGGATCAGGAAATGCAAATAAGAATCCAATTGCAGATCCAATACCAACAACTGCTGCTTCAAAAGGTCCTAAAAACATAGATAAAAACATTGGTACGTGTGATGCTAAAGTTGCAGAAAATGGTGGTATATATATTCTCAAAGTTGAACCAAAGACTAATGGTATGATTATAGATATAGCCATCAATAATGCTGATATTACCATTTTTTTAATATTCATTTTCATAATAATCTCCCCCATTTATAGATATACTACCTTAAAGATTAATGTATAGTTTAATATTGCTAAATATTTCAATTCTCAACTGTAAAAGTAGTATATCCACTATCTTATATACCACTAATTATATATTACTCTTTTTCATTTGTAAATGCATAAGTAAAAATACTTATAAAATTAAGAAGAGAATAAATTGTAAATATTATTCCTCAATATTCTATAATTATGCATTATTTTAAGTTGTTAATTAAAATATTTAATGGAACAGCTATTAGTTATAAATTAACTTTTTAAATTGTAGATATGAACAGTATTCGCCAGTTCTTTTTAATACGTTTTATAGTTTAATATTTATTTAATAATATATGGCGAACACTGTTCACCAATACAGTTAATCAATTCTAAATTTCTCAGTTACCATTGAGAAATATCCGAAATTGTGAACTATTAATTTTGAATTTAGTAATTTTAGGGATGATAACAATAAGTGTTAATTATTTTCAGAAATAGATTAAATTTAGAAGTTATATATTTATATATGATGTGATGATGTAGAAATGAAAAAAGAGAGGGAGTTATACAACTTTTTAAGTCAAAGCTATTGACGTAAGCCTACTCATAACTCCAAAGTTTTATATATCTATTTTATCTTATGGTTAGTATTTAGAATACATAATCTTATAGGTTTCTTTGAATCTATAACTTTGTATAGAACAGAATTATATTATTCCAGTGAGTTTTCCATAAATTATTGGAAGTTAAAGAAATATTATGTACAATAAATGGCAATTTCGTACAAATATAAAGCTTTATATTTGTACGAAATTTAGGTAACTACCTATTTTTTTGAAAATGGCTTAATAAACTTATCTTTTATATTAAATTTTTTTATTATAAATCTAAATAAGAACACTATTAATCCTATTACAACTATATATGGAATAGATGCAGCAATATAAATAATAGAATTTTTTATTAAATATCCAACATCTTTTATAGAATTTATAAAAGAATTGATCATTTTTTCAAATATACTTCCTTTTACATCAATTTCATTCTTAATTTGTTCAACTTCTTCTACATTGATATATACTGTTGAATACTCTATTAAATTATCTAAATTCTTTAAATAACCTTCTACTGACTCAATATCATATCTAGCTTTAGAAAGTTCTGATTCTACTGCAATTATATCAGTAACATTTTTACTTTCTTTAAGAATTTCTAATAATCTTTCTTCTTTTACCTTTAAAACCTTAAGTCTAGCTTCATTATCAACATATGTCAAAGTTACATCTTCACCATGTTGTCCTTCTTGAGTTACATGAGCTATAGATTTTAATTTAGTAAGGTACTTCTCTAAATCTTTACTTGGAATTCTTGCTGTTATATTACCATTTCTATTATAAGTATTTCCTTTATTGTCTATACCATTACCATTCATATAAGAGCTCTGTATAAATCCTTTAAATTCATCTATACTTTTATTAATTGCTTCAATAGATTTTTCAAATTCAGTAGTTTGTAACGTAATATCTACATTTCTTATTATTTTTTTAGATGAAGAGTTAATAAGTTTATTTTCTTCCACTTTATTCTCTTTTACTTTACTGTCTTCCATTACCTCGCTATTTTGCTCACCATCGTTTATTGCATAATCTTTAGCAGAACTTTCACATTGAAAACTCTCTTCTACTACTTCTGATTTTTTAGCAGTACCACAGCCAATGAATGTAAATAAGCTAATAAATATAGCTAAAAAAATACTTAAAAAATTTCTTATAGGA
>NZ_JBSVQM010000033.1:0-32911 GCF_054863625.1 Clostridium sp. Marseille-QA1073
ATAAAATAAAGCAGTCCACTTCCAAGTATTATGAGCTCTTTAGTAGTTATATTTTCAGAACAAAATAACCTATACATTTCTTTTAACTTATCAACAAAGATCCCTGCTTCACCAACATTTTTTATTTTTTTACTAAAATTATTGTGTACCAATGAACTTCCTTCTGGCGTTAAAACATATTGCTCATATTTATCTAATTCTCCTTCAATTTGTTCATTTATATAATCCTCTTCTAAAATATTAGAAAAGTTAAATATATCCTCTATGTTATCAATTTTATTATTATAATTATATTTTGGTTGCTTTTTCTCTTTTACATTATTTAAATCATATCCTGAAGCTATTAGTAAATTTTCTAATGGAATTCCTAATGCTCTAGACAATTTTTCTAAATGTTTAATATTAGCTTGCTGTTTTCCATTAAGAATTCTAGAAATAGTTGATGTATCTATACCTGTAATCCTACTTAGCTTTCGAATTGAAAGAGATTTTTCCTTTAAAATAGGTTTAATTATTCTTCCTATTCCCAACTCCCTTTTATTTTCATTCAAGGATATCCCTCCTATAAATTATCTAAAAAATAACTATTAAAATACTTTAAGTTAACTACATACTGTATTTTTATTTTTTGAAAATGTATAAACTTATAATTTCTCATATTACATTATATGTAGCATATTTTCTTTTATTTAACTGTTGCATTTTTATCAACATTTTTTTGCTTTAATAGCACTTTTTTATAAATTTTCACTACTATGTATATTGAGAATATAACAATAGGAGGATATATCTATGTTAGAATCAATATTATTAGTTACATCATTATGTATGGATGCATTTGTTGCTAGTTTTGGATATGGAACAAATAAAATTAAGATTCCCTTTACTTCAGTAACAGTTATCAATTTTGTTTGTTCTGCACTTTTGGCTATATCTCTTTTCTTAGGTTCAGTGATAAAAGACTTTTTGCCTGAAAGTGTATCAATTGGAATATGCTTTACAATTTTAATGATACTTGGAGTAAGCCGCTTTTTAGAAGGGATTATTAAAACTTACTTAAGAAAAAAATCTACTAATAGAAAAAATATAAAATTTAAGCTATTGGATTTAAATTTTATATTAGATATATATGTTGATAATACTAAGGCTGATATGGATAATTCTAGAACTCTTAGCCCAGGTGAAGCTTTTTATCTTGCTATTGCCCTAGGTTTAGATGGAATAGCGGTGGGTTTTGGAAGTGGTTTAGCAAATATAAATTATATTCAAGTAGTACTATTTTCATTAGTTTCTGATATGGTTGCAGTTTTAATTGGGTGTTACTTAGGTAGAAAATTCGTTGAAAAAGTAAATTTAAATCTTTCTTGGTTAAGTGGGCTAATATTGATCATTTTAGCCTTCATGAAACTTGCATAAACTTTATAATCAAAGAATCCTCCCATTATGTGGAGGACTTTTTTAATTATCTTAGTGTATAATTAAAAAAAGGGGGTAATTATATGAAGTTTAAAGAATTTACTAAAAATATATCATCAGGAATTAAAAATAGTATTAAAAGATTTCCAGTTTCTATTGCTCTTTCTTTATGTTGCGCTATTTTATTAATTTATATTTCTGAGCTTGGCTATGATGCGAATCCTGATATAAGAGAAAACCTTATAAAATTAGTTAGAATTTTTGCACTTGGAATTCCACTTTCCTTATGTATAAAACTTTTCTTTGAGAGATTAAAAGAATATAAAAGAATAACAATTTTTCTAACATATATAGGTGGAACTATTCTTCTTATACTTTACTATTTATTTCTACTGAATGATTTTAAAATGGTTTCAATGACAAGATACTTTTCTATAACATTAATACTTTATTTAGCCTTTCTTTTTATACCTTACATCTCTAAGAAAGATAATTTTGAGCTATATGTTATAAAGGTTTTTACAAGCTTTTTTGCAACCTTTATATACTCTATTGTATTGTATCTTGGCTTATGTGCAATTTTATTTACAGTAAACAAACTTTTTGGAATAAATGTTAAGTATCAAATTTATTACTATACTTGGCTTATGGTTTCTCTTTTATTTGCTCCATGCTTTTTTCTTGCTGGAGTTCCATATAGGAATAGAGCTTTTACTTTAAAGGATTATCCAAAGCTTTTAAAGATACTTATTTTATATATTATAATGCCACTAATCGCTATATATACAGCTATATTGTATATATATTTTATTAAAATAATAATAACTTGGCAGTGGCCTCAGGGATTAGTATCTCACCTTGTACTTTGGTATTCAGTTATAACTGCTGGAATCCTATTTTTTATTTCTCCACTTATTGAGGAAAATTCTTGGTCAAAAACCTTTATAAAAGTTTTTCCAAAAGTTCTTCTTCCTCTTATTGTTATGATGTTCTTTTCAATTGGAATAAGGATAAGAGAATATGGAGTTACTGAAAATAGATACTATGTTGTAATTCTTGGATTATGGGTATTTTTAATTATGTTATATTTTTCAATTTGCAAGAAGTTTAAAAATATTATACTACCTATGTCCTTGGCAATAATTATTCTTATTTCTACTTTTGGACCATTTAGTAGTTATTCTACATCAAAACATAGTCAAAATAAAAGGTTTACTAATATACTTAATAAAAATTCCATGATATCAGAAGGCGAAATAATTCCTAATTCCAATATATCAACTGAAGACAAGAATCAAATAAGTAGTATCCTTAGCTATTTTAACAATAAACATAGTCTTAGTAATGTAAAATATCTACCAAAGAACTTTAAAATTCAGGATATGGATAGTGTTTTTGGATTTTCTTATATAGAAAATGAGTACGGTAGCTTAAGTTATTACTCTTATTTTAATAATTATGAAGATAGACTACCATTAGAAATAAAAAATTATGACTATCTTATTGATTCAGAAATACTAAATACAAATAATAGTTCAGTTAATAAATTAAATGCTGAGTTTAATTCACAATCAGGAATTGTAAAAATAACTCTCAATGGAAAGGAATTATACTCAAAAGACCTAAACGAATTCACTAAAAAGCTTATTGATAAATATGGGGTAAATGACAGTGGTCAAAGTATTGACCCAAAAGAAATGACCTTTGAAGATGAAAATGAGAATATAAAAGTTAAATTTTTCTTCTCTCATATTTTATTAAGTAAAGATTCTTCAACAGATAAAATTGAAACTGAAAGAACGGATTTTTATATATTTTTAAAGCTTAAATAATCTAAGTATAGCATAAGTTATAGAGACCTAATATTAAAACCAGCAAACAAATATTTGCTGGTTTTACTTCATAATAAAAAATTTTTAGTTAAGAAATACTGTAAATTTCATTCCTAAATAATAGAGTATTTAAATAGTTATTCATTTCCTATATAAATTTTCAAATTTAAAAACTGTAAGATATCGTTCTTTAACAATAAGAAGCTACTTCATAATTTTAAAGATAAATTAATTCTAAAACTCTCAGCTATTGCTGACAAATATCCAAAATTGTGAATTGAAAAAGTATGAGTTCAAGAATTCTAAATTTTATAGAGGGTTACTACGTAACTTCGAATTTAATGTATGTAATGATATAAGGTGTCCATTATAAGGATTTATAGAAATTTCTATATTTGAGTTTTCTGATTTATTTTCAAAAGTAAACATATACTCATTTGTATTAAAATCTTCCCAATAGGTTTTATTAATAAGTTTATAATTATCTATATTATAAAGAGGCAGTTTTTGTATATATTTATTTGCTAACTCTTCTAACTGCGTTTCTGATAACTTATCACCTGATTCAACCTCTTGTCCTAAAGATGCATAAATCTGTAAAACCTCACCTGTATTTAAATTAAGACTTATAAAAAAATAATCCTTAATATTCTCCTTATGTGTTAAGCGAATATGCATTTCATCACTATATCTATAAATATTTGGTTCAGTTTCTGATAGATCAGTAACATAATCATTAAAATCTATTTCTGAGCCAAAAATTGTTGATAAAATTTCCTTAGACTTATTTATAATCCTATCATCACTTATACTACTATTATAGTTTCTGGTAGTATATTCATTTAAAATCATATCTCTTTCATAAACTGTATTTTCATTAATAGGATTTTGTATGCTTAAAAATACTACCAATGCTGCTCCCAAAAACACAGTGGCAATTGTAATCGTATATCTCATAGGTTTACCTCATCATTAAATAGTATTATAATTTTAGTACCTTTACCAAATGTACTTTCAATACTCCAGCTCATATGGTGAATTTCTAATATTTGTTTACATATAGATAGCCCTAATCCAAAACCATTAATAGAACTTTGCCTAGATTTATCAATCATATAAAAAGGCTCTAATATTTTCTTAAGTTCTTTTTCTTCTATTCCTACACCTGTATCTTCAATTTTTAAAGAATTCTCCATAATCTCTAGAATTATAGTTTTTTCTGCGCTGTCATTTAAAGCTTTTATAGAGTTATCTATTAAATTTGTAATTAGCACCATAAAAAGTTCCTTGTCCACATTTATATGATAACTATATCCCTTAATTTCTAAAGTAATATCTTTTTCTTTAAGCTTAGGATCAAATGTAGATTTTACTTCCTTCAAGGTATCATATAAATCTATATTTTCTTTATGTAATACAGTCTTATCTAAAGTTATAAGTTTTACAAGCTTTGAAGTAAGAGATAGTATTCTTTTCCCTTCTCTATTAATATTTACAAAGGAATCCCTCATAAGATCTAAATCAGTAACTTTCTTATTAACCATTAAACTAGAATAACCAATTATAGAGGTTAAAGGTGTTCTGATTTCATGGGTTAGATTATCTATAAATCTTTGTTTAGATTGGTTTTGTCCTTTTAATAGTCTAAGTTTATTTTCAATTTCATCATTCATCAAGTTAAATTGTTCTGAAATTACTTTAAACTCATAAACATTGCTAGAGTAATTAAGTTTTTCAGTATAATTGCCATTTATTATTTCTTTTATATTATTTATTAATATTTCTATAGGCTTTGTTATTTCCTTAGCAATAGAATAAATTATAATTATGATTATAATTGCCAGTAAAATATTTATTGTAAATATAAAGTAAATATTATTTAACTTATCCTGCTTAAGAAAGGAGATATCATCTATATATGTAAAATAAATACCTGACCCATTTAGAATAATTTTATTATTTATAATTAGATAGGTTTTATCTTCATTCTTTGTTATTAAATATTTTACTTTATTGTTTTTGATGTCAAAAATTTCTTCTTTAATAGGTACCTTATTTTTGAAGATGAATATATAATTTCTTTATTTAAGTTTCTAAATTCTAATGCAATATTTTCATTTGGAAGATTTCTTAAATAATCTTCTGTTCTATGTTGTAATATTTCTTTATTTGTTAAGAAAAGATTTTTTAAGTTCTCTCCCGCTTTTATATTTGAATATATTAAAGAATAGCTAGCAAAACTAGAATCTATAACTTTTTTAAAATTAGTATTATAGGTAGTTTGAATTAAAAAATATGCAAAAATATTAATGGTTATAAAAAACATGACTCCAAAATTAATTAACATCTTTTTCTGTAGTTTCATATATGATTTATCTCCTTTAATTTTTACAGAATTCTATTCTTTAAGTTTATACCCTACCTTGTACATAGTTTGCAAATAATCTTTTAAATTAAGTTTTTCTCTTAATCTCTTAACATGCATATCTACAGTTCTAGTTTCTCCATAAAAATCATATCCCCATATTTTATTTAATAACACCTCTCTGGTTAAAACTATGTTTTTATGATTTAAAAACTCTAGCAATAAATCAAATTCTTTTGGTGTTAAATATATTTCCTCATTATTCATAGTTACTGTTCTCTCATTTTCTAATACCATAATATGCTTAAATGTGATAGTTTCGGATTTTTTGTTATTCGTCCTGCTCCTTCTTAAAAGTGCCTCTACTCTAGCTAATAATTCTAAAGGTTCAAAGGGTTTAGTTATATAATCATCTGCTCCAAGTTTAAGTCCCATCACCTTATCTTGTATAGAACTTTTAGCAGTTAAAAAAATCACAGGTATATTTTTGTTTTGAATTTCATGAAGTACTCCATATCCGTCTATTTTAGGTAACATTATATCTAAAAGAATTAAATCTATCTCCTCTTCATTAAGCTTACTTATAGCTACCTCTCCATCTTCAGCAGCTATAGCATTGTAATTTTCCATTTGAAGTGTTAATAGAATTAAATTTCTTATTGTACTATCATCTTCTACAATCAAAATTTTTGCCATAATATTCTCCTTATAAAAATTCTTTTTAAAATTTAATATAGTAACTATTATATCAAAGAATTAAGGAAACATTAATTTCTTTACTGTTATTGACTACAAGTAAATTATTACAATATTTATTAAAAACCTAGAAAGTACTTTATAGTTTAGCACCCCTAGGTCTGTTATTTATAATATATAGATATATGGCTTTAAGTTTTAATGTATGGATTACATAATTATTTTCTTAAATTATTTAGAATACTAAAGGAATGATACTTGTTTTAATATATTAATTTAAAAAGACAATATATCTATATATGTACTACCTTAAAAATCAATGTATAGCTACATTCTTACATATTTCAATTCACAACTTTAATTAATAGAGAATTGAAAATGGACAATTGACAATTGATATTAAAATTAATTTTTTACTCGTAATAAAATGTTTGTTTTCTACCTCTGGGGAACAGTAGTAAAGCCCTGAAAGGGTTCCCCTGAGGTGCAGTATAGTTTGGAACAACATCCATTGAATCTAATTAGAATAATGGAGATACACAATAAAACTAAAATTTTAGTTAATGTATTAAATATTGAATCATACCATACTGCACCCTCAGGGGTATATTTTAAAGTGTAGTTTTTGCTATTAGTTTTATGTATATACCTTTGGTTTTCTATTGCTTTTTTGATTTGTAATATACCCCAGGGGTGGAAAAGAATCCACAATTATAATCTGTTATATCTACTTTATAATCTTGTGTATAATCTATGTATTTTTTATTTGATAGTTTTAAACTTATATCCTTGCTCTTTTAAATACTCAATTATATTTGGTAAGGCATTTGCAGTTTCTTCCTTACCATATGTATCATGCATTAATATAACTATTTTGTTTTGCTCTCCTGCCGTATTCTTAACTTCAGCTAATAATTCTTCTGCATTTTTCCCAGTACCATCAGCATCACCATTCATAGCATTCCAATCTATACTATACCAGTTCTCTTTTTTAAGTCTTTCATTAAACGCTCCTAGATTAGGATCATTATAATATTCTCTAGACATATATCCACCTGGCATTCTTAAAACCTTTGTATTAAAGTCTTGTCCAATTATTTCTTTCATGGCATTATCAGTACTCTCTACTTCTTTCATATAGGTTTCTATATCAAGTTGATTATTAGGATAAAGTGTTTCTAAACTATGGGTATAACTATGATTACCTAATGCATGTCCCTCATCATAAATTCGCTTAACTAATTTTTTACTCTCTTCATTTTTTTCAATATTTTCTCCTAGTTGAAAAAACGTTGCTTTAACATTATATTCCTTCAAAGTATCTAGAATTTTTGGTGTCACTGATGTTGATGGACCATCATCAAAAGTTAAAAAAGCTATCTTTTCACCATCATCTTCATATGTTCCTTTTAACATCTGCTCAACTTTAGCTGCATCAACAGCATTTTCATCTAAATTAAATTTTTTATCTTTTTTATCTTCATATATATTTGATAGATTTTCACTTTTCTCACTTAAACTTTCATGATTCTCTATAAATACTGTTGTAGGTTCTTCCCCTCTTATAGCTTTTGCTGTTCCCAATATAGTAACTACCCCTGCAATTATTCCTAATGCTATTAATTTCATTAATCCTTTTCTTCTCATTACAATACCCCCTTAAACTTCTGTTTTTTATTTAATCTGTTTTTCTTCTCTCATAAAGTATTATATATATCACTTTCGATATTCTTTTATAGAGTTTGTATAGAAGTTGTAAAGTTTTTCTTAAATTTTTATTAAGCATATTTTTTAGTTGTCAGAAATAAATGAGCCTATTATCTACTAAGTTAAATTGCTATATTAATTATTTGTACTAAAAAATCCACCAAAGTTATTGGTGGATTTTCATCACATTAAATAATATTTTTTAAAACATTATTTAATTGTCTTCTTTTTAAAATTTAAGTTTAACTTTTGCTCTTAAAGGTAAATCAATATATTTATTGCAGATTACTTTCAGTTTACTATTTTGGCTTTTTAAAGTATAAATATACCTATCCTCTACATAAAGTTTCTTATAAATAACTATAGAACTGTTTTCATCTAATGCAATTTCAATATCTTCAGCTTTAGATATTAATGTTAACTTATAGTGAGACGACTTATCTCCCTTTAAATTTATATTAAAAATATCATTAATAAAATAATTATTTTCAGTCAGTCCTTTTATTACATTACAGTTTCCAAAAAAGTTGACAACCTCTAAAGAATTCAGTTTCTCATATATTTCATAAGATGTTCCAACTTGGAGTATCTTTCCTTCACTCATAAGAGCTATCTTATTCAAAATAGTTAAAGCTTTTTAAAAATACTATTATAATATTAAAACTGAAAAATTTTATAAAGCATGATTCAGGCATCTTCAAAAAAATAACTAGTTTATACTCCAGTATATTTTATTTCAGATGCCTTATCTATAGAAAAATTTGAAGCATTATAAAAAAGTTTGTTATAACGTACCCTTACAATTACGCAGCTAATTTTAAAAATTGTTTTATAGAAATAGCGTATTGTATCTCTTTTGTTAGTTCCTTATCTTTTATAAAACCTACTTTTTTAAATGCTCTTTTGGAGCGTTCATTTTCAAAATTGATTTTTGCAATTACCTCATCAACTCTCCATTCAAAAAATGCTTGTTTCAAGCCTTCTTTAATTGCATTAGCTCCTAAGCCTTTTCCCCACTCTTCCTTATCTCCAATCACTATAACCATCTCTGCTATTTTACCTTTAGGTACAAGTCTTAGAAAACCAATTGGTTCTTTTTCATCCCTTGTTATCATAAAAAAGCTCCCATATTGATTAAATAAAGGAGTAAGAATAGGCATATTAACTCTATATATTGTTTCTCTAATGCTATTTCCAACATTTTGTCTTTCATTTAAGTATTTTATTATTTCATCATCTTCTAACCAATCAATAATTTTCCAAGCATCAGATGCAAACACTTCTTGGCGTAATTTTACCGTATTATCTTTCATTAGTAATTTTCCCCCTAAAAATAATAAAAGCCTACTATAGGCATAATTCTGCCCAATAATAGGTGTAAAATCAATTACCTTGAAAGTGTACCATCATCACCCATTTAAATCAAATCCTGTAAATAGGGTTACAGGAGAATACTGATTGAAAGAGGATTATTCCTTACCTTTTCTCCATATTCGACATATACTTCTATTTTTAGCGGTAAAAATACAATTATTAGTGAGATATATAATTAGAACGTGGAATTTAATTATTGCAGAAGATGGCATTCAAGACATTTAAAATCTTATTCTTATAAGTAATTATATTATATTTGCAGAAAAAGTCCAGCCTCTATAAATTTTAGAGAAAAACACAGTATTAATCAATTCACAATTGTGGATATTTCTCATCAAAAGTCGAGAAATTGATAACTTATTTATTTTTTAAGTGACACAGTCACTTTTATTAAAAAATCTATTAAAGAAATTGATTCATAAAGAATTAATTTCCACCATAATTGTGAACTGTGGATTGTGCATTGACTAACTGTAGGGGAGAACAGTGTTCTCCAGAAATTCCAAATTAGTTGCTATTATTAAATATGGGGACGGTTCATTACAAATTATAAAATAAAAACTATTAAAAAGCATGAACCGTCCCTTACTCCTAAGAAATATATTTTAAAATAATAAAAAGTAAAAATCCTAAAGCTAGAAATACTAACCTTAGGATTTTTATTAATTAATTATAAATTTTATTACAGCTAATCCCCATATGTAATGGGTAAAATACATAAAACATATATTTACTAAACTTATTGTTCAATCCTCTTTCTCCATTATAAAGAAGCATAAATGGAACTGCTGTTATAAATAAAAAGTCTGAGTTATACATAAGCATATCTATAGTTACATCTAATGTTGGGTAAATAACCAAATTCATTTTAAGCATTATAGCGAATAATAAAATATATCCAATTAATAATTTTTATTATTTCCCCTAAAGAAATAAGTTATTATTATAAATGGTATAAGATTCATTCCACCTTCTACAAATAGAGCTCCAGGAATTAGAAGAATAGATAATATTATTACTCCTATCTTTTTATTTCCTTCACATTTTTTACTGTACTCTAATAGATTTATAATAGTAAGTCCAAGGGCTAATGTAGCAAATATATTATTGGATACACTTACATCTTTAGATATTAAGAGCATATTAATAATTGAGTTACCAAGCATCATAAATATAGCCCAACCCGCTAACCTTATATTATACTTTAACTTGTTTCTAGTATGAAATAAGCCTTCTACTAAGAAAAATGCAAATAGTGGTGCAACAAATCTTGATAGTGGATGAAACCATATTGGAAACACCCCCCCCCCCCCCCCCCCCCTTTCTCTCTCTCTCTCTCTCTCTCTCTCTCTTTTTTTTTTTTTTTTTTTGGAAAAGCAAACCACAAATGATCTAATAACATAATTACAAGTGCAAAAATTTTAATTGAAAAGCATTTAATTTTTTCATATTTTCTCCCTTCATCAACTAATTTTATAAAACCATTATATAAAATTAATATTGAAGGACAAATCTAAGTTCATTACATCTAGCTTACATCTTTGTAATGTTAAAGTAATTAATTTTTAAGGTAGTATATCTATAATTTAATTACATAAAAACCACCATATTAATTATAACAATTGGTTTTATACTATTTTTCATATCATTATGTAAAAATATTTTTTAAATAAAATCATTTTACCTATAGATACATATTATCACTTAGAAAATAAATAAAATTAAACCTTCTTTATTAAAAATAATCGTATTTACATTAAACTATTACACTATAAATCTATAAACTAATTATTATAATAAAGGCTTTCTGAAGGGTATTCAGCATCACAGGTTACATCTATTCCTAGTTTTCCTAAAGTTTGCTCGTCATTCCTACTTAAAATTGTAGTTGAATGAGCTTGGCATCCTTTTAGCATTGCTAACTTCTTCATAGCTACTTGTGCTGTTGGATTTGTAGCTGCACATATACTAAGAGCAATTAATATTTCTTCACAACTTAAAGCTGTACTCTTACTTCCTAATGTCTTTAATTTAAAATTTATAATTGGTTCAAGTATAACTGGAGAAATAAGATGGATTTCATCAGATATATTTGCAAGGTATTTAACAGCATTTAAAACCACAGCAGCTGTCGCGTTCATTACATTTGAGCTTTTACCAGTTAATATTGTTCCGTCATTAAGTTCTATTGCTAGAACAGGACAAACATCATTTTTATTAGATGTTTCCTTTAATTGAGCTGAACGTTCCCTTGCAGGAATAACAACTTTTCTATCTTCTTCTTTTAAATTAAGTTCTTCCATAATAAGCTTAATTCTTTGGAAGGTTTCTTTATCTACATAACCTTTTTTATATTCACAACCTGTTTTGAAATATCTTCTAATTACCTCTTGCTTAGATGCTTCTTTAATAACCTCGTCATCAATAATTCCAAATCCAACTCTATTAACTCCCATATCTGTTGGAGATTTATATACAGACTCTTCTCCTGTTATCTTTTCTATAATTCTTTTAAGTACAGGGAATGTTTCAATATCACGATTATAATTTACAGCTATTTTATTGTAAGCATCAACATGGAAGGAATCAATCATATTTACATCCTTAAGATCTACCGTTGCAGCTTCATAAGCTATATTTAAAGGATGTTTTAGTGGAACATTCCATACAGGGAATGTTTCAAATTTTGAATAACCTGCCACTTTACCTTGTTTATATTCGTGATAAAGCTGACTAAGACAAGTTGCTAATTTACCACTTCCTGGTCCTGGTGCTGTTACAACAACAATAGGTTTTGAGGTTTCAATATATGGATTTTTACCATATCCTTCGTCACTTACAATTGTATCTACGTCTGTAGGATATCCTTTAGTTTCTCTGTGCTTATATACTTTTATTCCTCTACGTTCAAGCTTATTTATAAAAACAGTTGTTGCTGGCTGCCCTTCATATCTTGTTATTACTACACTATTTACATCAAGTTCATATGCTCTTAAGTCATCTATCAATCTTAAAACATCAATATCATAAGTTATACCGAAATCTCCTCTTATTTTGTTTCTTTCGATATCTCCTGCATATACACAAATAACAACTTCTACTTTTTCTTTTAATTTATGTAGAAGTTTAATTTTTGCATTTTCATCAAATCCAGGTAAAACTCTTTTTGCATGAAGGTCAAATAATAATTTCCCTCCAAATTCTAAGTATAACTTATCATAATTATTAACTCTCTCTAAAATATACTTTGATTGCTCTTCTAAATATTTTTTGTGGTCAAATCCTATCTTCATTTTTACTCCTCACTATATGAAATTATTATAAAACTTTTGTATTATTTGTATAAATTTATATCTACAATTACTTCTTTTCACAATTGTTCATTATTACACAATTTTAATTTAAAGTAAACACCATTATAATTATTCTCTTATATAATTAATTTTACTACTAGACTATATACTAAATAAAATAATTAGTACAATACATTAATTATTTTATATTTAATATAAAAAACCGTATACACTTTTTGTGTATACGGATTATTTTGTGAATTTGAAGTATAATTTTAAAATTAATAACTACTTTTCTATATTTATACAACCTTTAGCTACTGCTAAAACTTCATAAAAATTATCCATATTCATATCAATAAATTCTAACAGTTCTTACCTATGACTTTTCATCAATATTGAGTTTTTCTATATATATTTTTTTCACTTATTTTTATTATATCCTAATCTTTAAAAACTTTAAACACAGTAAAATTTAAACCTTATATAATCAACTTTATTTTAACTCTAACTCAAAATTTTATAAACATCAGCATACTAAAAATAACTAGTATATATTACTCCTCCTTCATTTTTTTGCAATCATAATGAATAATTCATAATCAACATTTCTTTCTTCTATGACTTTACTTCCTTTATAAAAGACTTTATTTTTTATATCTTTAAATCCTATATTTTTTAAAGTTTCCATCAAATCATTCTGATTAAATCCATTATGACCTTCAAAACCTTTTTCTGAGCTATGAAAGGTTCCATCCTCTTCAACTAAATCTACTATATATAGTTCTCCTTCTAAGCTCAGCAAACTGTATAGTTTTTCTAATACCTTATTTATATTTACAATATGATGTAATGTCATAGAGGTATATATGGCATCATATTTATTTTTATCATCTATTTCGTCAATATCTCCACACCATGTACGAATATTATTTACATTTTGATTTTTAATTTTTTTATTTACCTCTTCAATCATACCTGCAGAATTATCTACCATCATAATATCTTTAAATTTATTTCTTAAATTAAAAGTTATAAGACCAGTTCCACATCCAAATTCCATAGCATTATTATTTATTTTGTCCCCTAACCATTTATCTATTTCCCCTGAAATTAATTTTGCTCTAGCTATTCTTTTATCATCATCCCAACTTTTAGCCTCAAAATCAAAATTCATATAATCCCCTCCAAATTTAATGTATAAGTTAATATAATTATATCTTTAAATTCTTTTAATACACAACTTATACAATTGAGAATTAATAATAGACATTTGACTACTATAGTTAAAATTAATTCTTTAATAAATCTTCTACTGGCAATATAATTGCTAGCTTTTATTAAGAAAAGAAATAAATTTAAGGCTTTTTCTATAAAGAAAAAGTTTCCTCAATTCTCCATTTTTCATAGTCAATTCTCAATTATATAAAGCTTACACCTATTGATGTAAGCTTCTATTATATTTTATTATACTCTTCTATCCACTATTCTTCTTATCTTCCCTGTACGTCCCACTCTTTCTATTCCAAAGGGTGGTAATAGTTCAACTTTTAAATTCTTAATTAAATTCTTTTCATAATCTATTCCTAAACTTCTAATATTACTTTTTAAAGAAGTTACTATTTTATTTTTTAATATATCTCCTTTTAAAGCCGTGTCTTTATCCTTTGTTTCTATCTTAAATGTTACATTTCTCATTTCATCTACATTGTCAACTACCACTTGGAAGAAAGGTGATACTTCATTAACATCATTTAATGCTTCATATACATCATTTATATATATATCTGATACATTAAATCTTATAACATCATCAGTTCTTGACAATAGTTTAAATTTCTTTGAAGTTCTGCCGCAGGAGCATGGTTCATCAATCCACTGGATACTATCTCCAAGTCTATATCGTATTATAGGATTAAGAAATCTATTTAAGGTTGTTACAATTGCACCTCCATTTTCATCTCTTTCTACATAACACCATTCATCCATAACATGATGCTCAGTTCCCTTACAACATTCACACTGAAATCCTATTGGTCCAACTTCTACTGCTGCATATCCAAAAGATGCTATCTTATTTGCACCAAATATCTTCTTTACATATTCTTGTGCTTTTGGAGACATATGCTCCCCTGCATAAAATATTTTTTCTAGCTTAATATTCTCATTTAATTTTTCTACCTCTTGAGCTAAAAGTACAATATTTCCTGGAAGACTTATAAGTACATTAGGTTTAAACTTTTTTAAATATTCTATACTTTCCTTCTCAGGCTGGTTAGCTGTTAGAGATAGTATTTTACAACCTGTTTCCTCTAATCCCTCATTTACTGCTGGAAAAGCAGTCCAAAGGGCACCGGCTTTCATGTAATTAACTGCAAAATCATTTTCATTTATCCCAACAGCTCTAAAACCCTCTCCAAATATTTTTTTAGATTCTTCAAATTCCTTACTTGAATAAGCTACATATTTCATTTTACCTGTAGTTCCTCCAGCTGAAAAAACATAAGAACTTTCCATATTTCCTGTAATCATATCTCTGCTCTTATCTATACTATTTTCATAAATATGTTTCTTTTCAAGTATAGGAAGGTTTCTAAAATCCTGTAAGCTTTTTAATGGTAGAGATATGTCTTTGTAAAACTCTTTATAAAATGGTGATTTTACAGCCTCATTAATAAGGGAATTTAATCTCCAAAGTAATATATCTTCTTTTTTATGCTCATCAACATATTCAAGTCCTAAATCATCTATATCAATATTTTCTTTATTTATAAATCTCACAAGTAAATTAGTAATATATATTCCATCATGAGGTAAAGAATCATCCTCACTTTTGCTCATAAATCCTGGCTTGCAAAACCTCATTATTCCAAAATCAATGAAATCTTCAATTATATCTTGTATTCCACCATTACATGCTATAGCTAATGTCGACATATAGTATTTTAAAAGTTGTATATTTCCATCTAAAATATCCTTATAGCTATCAACTACATTAACATATATAGTTCTGTTCAATGGCGAGTCAACAATATTATTTTTCTCTTCCATAATTATAGTATGATTTGCATTTTTACCTTCTAACACCAATGCCCTATTGTTAAACTCTTCCCATTTTGCAATTTCTCTTTTCTTTCTTATCTCAACAGCAGAATCTATATCCAATTGATTTTGAGGAAATTCTTTTCCTTTTTCTTCTAAAGCATCATATAAATATTGAATAAAATTTTTAACATTATCACTATTCTCTATAAATATATTTTGACAGCTTGTACATGCTCTTTGCTCCCAAAAAACTATATCATCAGCGAAACCTTTTGCAGTTTCTCTTAATTCATCGTCATTTAAACCTTTACATACAATACCAAAGCTTATTTTGGGACCAAAAGAATACAGCTGAGTATTAACAGATAGACCATTCTTATAACTTTTTACTGCTTCTTCTCCACCAAATAAAAGTATGGAATCAAAGCTGTTTTTAGCAATTTTATCTAAAGCTTTATTACTACTTTTCCAATAAGTAATAGTTATATATGGAGTAATTGTTTTATCTATATCTACTTCTTCTAATGCTCTATAAAATAGTGTTGGAAATAAAAAATCTTGGCTAGAAACTTTTAATATATTTATATTTTTCGTTATTATTCCCATAATTAGTGAATCTATTGAACCTAAAAATATATTTCCTGCTGCTATATGAAGAACCGATCCAATTGGAACTGCTCTAGTTATCTTAGAGTATCTATCCTTCGTAAAGGTATCTAGACAATGGTAATCTCCAAGACTTTTTAATCTTAATTTTAAGGAATTTATACTTAACATTTCTTTAAGGGCATCCATACCCATATCAATCATTGAAGAAGAGTAACTAATTAACTTAGGCATTTTTTCCATTATTTCTTTATAATAGTCTCCATCTTTATCACATAATTTGTATGCAGTTCTTTCCAAAATATAAAGTATTTTATCTATAGGTGTATTACTAAACTTCTTAGATTTTTTTCTTAAAAGAGTTGAATCAAAATATTTATTTGCCTTTTCTTCTGTTAATTCTCCACTTATATCTAACTGTTCTCCAAAACATATATGTTTAAAATCTTCTAATCTCATACTCGTACCCCCATGCAATCTAATCACTTAGTTATTTAATATTTCTTGTGCTGCAATGGCACATCCTTTATGCTTAGTTATTCCACCTCGTCGTATTTTTTCAATATAATCTCCTTTTATTCCACAAGGACAATGTTTTTTAATTACAGCTAAATCCGTTGATAATACTGAAAGATTAGGTTGTGCTGTATTATAAGGAGTTATAAGTTGTAAAAGTCCTTCTTCTCCATATGCCTTTTTCTCAAAAGTTATAGGATCTATTGCAATTATTCTACTGTAGATAGGTCCATGTAAATGTCCTTCACTACAAGAACAATAAGGAACTCCATGTTCTGCCATACCATAAGTATCTCTTATATTTTCACGTTTAAGTCCAATATTCTCTTCTATATAGTCCATAAAATCATTTAGTGACATACTTTTCCCTAAATGATTCTTCCAACCACCTCCAGCTATTATAAAAGAATCCTTATGAACTTCGATTTTTCCATAGCTCTCTTTAATCTCCTCCACCATTTTATACATAAATGCTGGGAATCCTAATAATCTTACAGGTGCTTCATTACTTAATTCTTTAAAGATTTTAGCCCATTTTTTGCTATCAAAAACAAATTCACTTTTACCTTCATCCCATTCAATCATCCAATTAACGGATAGTGCAGGTGCAAGACTTAAAATTTGTTCATCACTCCAACTTGTACCAACGTTTTCTGCTTTTTTTATATCATAGGAAAATAGGAAATAATGTACTGGTGTATGACTCTTAAAACCTATAGAATTGAAAGTATTTTCTGCTAAGCTTTGAAGTCTTAAAAATGAGTTTTTATCGAGGAATAACTGAGTTTTTTGGCCATTAGTTCCTGAGCTTGTTAAAATAAGTTCTAAATCACTTTCTTTGAAATTGCAAAAACCATTTATTTTCATAGTTCCAACAAATAAATTAGGAATATTATATATATCTTCCATGGTATTTAAACTGTTAATATCAAAATTTTCTCTTTCAGCTAAGTATTTAACATATGGTTGATTATCAAGCTGAAACTTATAATTTTCGTTAATAGCTTTTATAAATAATTCTTCCGTTTCTCTTGAAAAGTTAAAAGCATCTTCCCTACTACAAAGCATATCTATATTATTGAATCTCATATACTAATCCTCCTCTTTCCATTACAAGCAATCTCACGTTCTTTTACGTGATCAATTAAAGTATTTCCTATAACGGAATTTGCATATATGTTTTCGTAATTAATGTCATCATTAATATATTGAAGTATGACTTCATCCTCATCACCATTTCCAGGCATAATACCTGCAAAGAAAAATCCAATTTGCTCCATCTGGTTCCATATATATATGCTGCTTTTATTACAAAGTCTTAATCTTAAAAATATTGCCTTTTTCCTTTCAAAATATAATTTATTAAATTGATTTAGTATTTTATTCATTCCATCTTTAGCAAATTTGTTAATATATATTGTTCCTGTATCGTACTCATCTACAATAGTTTCTATAGAAGTTACCTTTGAAAAAGTTTCATTATCATCTTCTAGTTTTTTAAATAATATTTTCACTCCTAAATTCTCATATATCTCATTAATAATTTCTTTGTATTTCTCTGGTGCACAAATATATTTTTTACGCTGTTTTTTTAAATATTTATACTGTATTATAAGACTTTCTCTTTTTTCGCTTTTATCATATATATCTTTGAATTTTAAGGCTGTAATTCTTGATAAAAGTAAAGCACAATCTTTAAACCCATTATTTTCTGCTGATTTTTGAGAATATATATGGCTTGTTACTGCATGTACATATATTCCTACATCTCCTCTTTTTTCACTTTCTTCTATTGCAAATCTCGTTAAATCTGTAAGACATCCCCTTCCTCTAAATTGAGGATCAACAAAAGCATGTGAAATTTCACATATGTTAGATTTTTGAAGGTATTCTAGAGCTACGTGTCCAATGACTCTATTTGTTTCATCTAAAGCTATATAAGATATTATCTTCTCCTCATGATTTAATTTATTTATCATTGCTTTATCATAGATATATTTGTGTATATAAGAATTTCCATAGGTTCTATAAGCACAATTTACTATTCCTTCTGCTTCATCCTCTAACCTTTTTATTATTATTTTACTTTCTTCATCAAGTGTTTTTCTTGAATTAATCTCTGAATTAAAATCAAGTTTGTCCTTCACTTTTTCAGTTATTAATATCATAAAATTTTTTAGCAAACTATCACCTCTCAAATCACATATTATTTTCCTCTAATTTCATACCCTTTTTATACCACAACAGCCAGTTTATATTATAATTGTTTAATTTTTCTTTTGCAACTTTTCCCTTCTTTTATTTTCTTTAAGAATACTTTCTTTCAATTTTTCTGTGTCTTTATAAATAAAAATGACCCAACTAGTTTTATCCCTAGTGAGTCATCTTTTTAATTATATATCATTCAATAAAATTATAGTTGCTCAATAAAATACATCATCATTACTATACATTTAAATCTCTTTTTCTATAAAATACATACGTTGTACACAATAAAACTGTAATAATTATAACAGATAAGATTACAAACATAGGTTCAAAACCACCGCCAAACATAAGATTTTTAGCTTCATAATATTTAAATGGTATAATGTATTTTAAGCCATCAAGATTACTATTCATATCAACTATCATGGATAATATAAAAGTAATTAAAAGTATCCCTGTAGATACAGTGGTTGCAGTTTTTGGCTTTTTGCTTATAGCTGCTATTCCTGTACCTATAGTCAAAAATATTAACTGTAAAATAAACATTCCAATCATCAATATTACAATATCGCTAGTTATTCCCTCACCTTTAGCATAATACTCAACAATAGTGATTGAACTAATTAAGGTGATAACATTAAAAATAACTATATTAAAAAAGGCTGCTAATAACTTTGATGTGATAACTTTATTTCTTGAAATAGGTTTTACCATTAAAAATTCTGCTGTTTTATCTCTCTCTTCTTTTGAAATTATATTAGCTCCTAGCATTGAAGCATGGATAGTAGCCATTAGAACTAAATATGAAAAAATTACTCCATAAAATCCACTAGCCTTTGATAAATCAAAGGAAACTGTACCAAACATAACTTGCAAAGATTTAGGCATTGATGATATGATATCATTCATATATTCCCCTGAACTTGATACTACCCCATACTTACCCATTCCAGCAACAACCATTAATATCACACCAATACACCACAGAATAAGCGATTTTCTATTAGCTTTTATTTCTCTAATAAATATATTCATAGTCAGATCTCCTTTACACGAAAATTTAAAGTGCTACCATGACTAAACTGCATGAATATCTTTTTTAGAATATATTAGGTAGCTGATAGCAGTAGTAATCCCAATAAAAAGTATCTCTATAATTATAAAGGAAGCTTCATAAGCAGAATTTTTAATTATATATGCTGTATCAAAATATTTAAATGGAGTTATATAGCGTATTGCATTATCTCCAATAACAGACCCAAACATACTTATGATAAAGAATCCAAATACTGTACTAAGTGAAATTGGAAGTACAGATTTAATTTTAGGAACTAACACAGAAATAATAACCCCCAATGATAAAAACATAAGTTGAACAAAAAATCCTGTAATAGAAATCATAAAAAATATCTTGAAGTCAAAAGTTCCCTCTGCTACAGCTAATCCAACTATGGTAGTTGCTGCTATATAAATTACATTAGTAATTATTAGCGAAGCTAATGCCGCTAGCAGTTTAGATGTAACAACTTGCATACGAGTTACAGGTTTTGTTAATAGAAAATCTGCAGTTTTTTCACGGACTTCCTTTGATAAAATTGAAACACCTAAGTTCATAGCCTGAATCGAGCCACATAGTACTATATACAAAAATACATAGGAATAGAAACCTATAAAAGTAGAAATAGTATCTATAGAAATTCCCAATGCTTTTCTTACTCCCTCTGGAAAACTCTCAAGTATTTTATTAAATTCTGCAACATCCTTTGAAAAGGATGGAAATAATGATAAAAAGAGAATACTTACAGCTACTAATACACATGTCCATACAATTGTTGATTTTCTATATGCCTTTAATTCATGTAAAAACATATTCATATCTTTTAATTCTCCTTTTCATAATAATGCATAAAAATTTCCTCAAGGTCAGGTTCATCTACCCATAAATTAGATAGCTCTATTGAGGAAAGTTTTTTCATAATTAAATTGATATTACCTCTAAATAAAAAACTAACTGTATTATCTTTTACTTCTAAATTACTAACACCTTCAATATTAAAGTAATTCTTATCTATATTATTTATAGTTTCAATTTTAATCTTCTTATGGTTATTTTCCTTTAATATGCTAATTTTTTCAACGGTTATTATCTTTCCTTCTTTAATAATTGCAACTCTATCACACAGTTTTTGAACTTCACTTAGAATATGTGAAGAAAATAAAATTGTAGTGCCTTTCTTATTTTCTTCTTTTAGTAAATCAAAGAATTTTTGCTGCATAAGTGGATCTAGTCCACTGGTAGGTTCATCAAGTATAATAAGTTTTGGTTCGTGAAGCAACCCTTGAACTATTCCTACTTTCTTTTTATTTCCAAAAGATAAATCATCAATTTTTTTATTGAGGTCAAGATCCATTATTTCTGCTAATTCCTCTATCCTTTTACTACAATCTTTTTTATAAAAACTAGCAGAATACTTTAAAAGATCAATTACTTTCATTTTGTCATAATAAAATACCTCTGATGGCAAATATCCTATTTCCTTGGCAATTTCAGGAGCAAACTTTAAAGAGTCTTTACCAAAAATTGTAGCACTTCCACTGGTTGGATGTATAAGTGATAATAATGTCCTAATTGTTGTTGATTTTCCTGCACCATTAGGTCCAATGAATCCAAAAATTTCACCTTCTTCAACATTAAAACTTACATCAGTAATTCCTCTTGCGCTTCCATAATTCTTGGTCAAATTTTTAATCTCAATAACATTCATTTTATGACCTCCCTATATTATTTATAGAAACAGTTTTTAAACATATCTATGTAAATATCTGCTTCCTTAAAAACGTCACTATAGTCAGGCTTATCTAAGGATAATAATTTTGCTTTTTTAAGCGCCTCATCTCCTAACCCCTGAAAAGTCCAAATGATAATATTAATAGCTTTTTTTACATCAATGTCTTCTTTAAACTTAGAAAGGTCAATGCCCTCAAATACTTTAATAGAATTGATCTTAATAAGCTTTTCTTTCCTTTCATCTAACTCCTGCTTAACACTCTTTGAGTTTTCCATATATGCTGTTTCAATAAATCTAAACATTTCAGGATATTTGTTTAGTAGCTCAAATTTAATTATGCACATTTGATTCAACCTAATAAAAAAGTCTTTTTCATCTAAATTAATCTTTTTATAAAATTCATTCATGCTTACATCAATACAGTGATCATATAAAAATAAAAATAAATTTTTCTTATCTTTAAAATAATGAAATAGTAACCCCTTTGATATATCTGCTTCTTTGACAATCTCATTTGTAGAAGCTTTTTCAAAACCCTTTTGTGCAAATTCCTTCATTGCTGCATTTAAAATTCTATCCTGCTTTTCCACATCTAGATTCAAAAACTTTGAAAACATATTGCACTCCTCCTTTGTAATATACAACAAAATAATTGACCATATCAGTCAATAATATTATAACTCTTTTTGACTATTGTGGTCAATTGCATTTTTAAAAAATTTATTAACAACTTTATTGCGAGTTTTCTCCACCTCTGGGGAACAGTTTGATCGATGGACAATTGACAATTATGGTAGAAATTAATGTTGCAAATTAATTTCTTTAAATAGATTTTTAATAAAAGTGACTGCGTCATTTCAAAATAAATCTATTGAAAACTTCTCTTATAAAAGATAAGTATCAATAGTTCTCCATCGTCAATTGTCAATTATCAATTGCTTATAAATTATATTCCATGCTGACAAGTTCTATTTATTTGTAGGTTTTTGCATATAATTTATATTATGAGAATAATTATTATTTTAATTAAATCGTATTTTAAAATCACAACTATAGCAGTATAATTTAAATAGTAGTAAAGGCGTAGTTAGATATACTGTTACAAAATATACAAAGTTAGGAGAGATTGTATGAATTTAAATAGAAATGATTTATGCTGGTGCGGCAGCGGATTAAAATATAAAAAATGTCATATTGAATTTGATAATAAATTAGATGCTCTAAAATCACAGGGATTTCAAACTCCACCAAGAAGTATTATTAAAACTAAAGAACAAATTGAAGGTATAAAAAAAAGTGCCAAAATTAATAATGCTGTATTGGACTTAGTTGGTAAAAATATAAAAGAAGGTATGAGTACTGAGGAAATTGATAAATTAGTTCATGACTATACCGTATCTCAAGGAGCAATTCCAGCAACTCTAAATTTTGAAGGATATCCTAAAAGTTTATGTACCTCAATAAATGATGAAGTATGTCATGGTATTCCTAGTGAACATATAACTCTTAAAAATGGAGATATAATAAATATAGATGTGTCTACAATACTAGATGGATATTATTCAGATGCTTCAAGGATGTTCATCATTGGCGAAGCAAGTGAGGAAGCAAAAAAACTAGTGGAAGTTTCAAAGGAATGCCTATATAAAGGTATAGAAGCAGTAAAACCTTGGGGATTTTTAGGTGATATAGGTGCAGCAGTTCAAGAACATGCAGAAAAGCATGGTTACTCTGTAGTAAAAGATTTTGGTGGTCATGGTATTGGACTTGAATTTCATGAGGAACCTTTTGTAGCTCATTATGGCAAAAAAGGTCAAGGCATGATTTTAGTACCCGGTATGGTATTTACCATAGAGCCTATGATAAATGCTGGTTCTTATGAAATAGTAATAGATTCTGATGATGATTGGACAGTATTCACAGAAGATGGATCACTTTCTTCACAATGGGAACACACAATATTAGTAACAGAATATGGAATAGAGATACTTAGTAAATAAAGTTTATTAAATTTATCTTCATATGATAATAAGTAAAAAATCTACACACTAATATGAAAATGTATTAGTGTTTGTAGATTTTTATTATTTTAAAATATATGATTTAAACCTTATATTTAATATTTAAAATAACTAAATATCTAAACATTTAGTTTAGTTGATTTATAGCTTTATGTCTTAATATCCATATCTCTTTAAAACTAAACTTTATTAAAAATTTCTCTTATATATGTTGGTACTTCACCTACATCACCACTAATTAACACATATATAATAACTATAGGTATATATAAAATTAAAAAATCTTTTCTTATTGATATATTTTTCTTACTCAAATGAGTGTCACCTCCAATGATTTTTTATGTATATATTATAATATTCACAAAACATATAAATTTTTTTACACTCTTAAATAATCTAATCTCAATAATATATTTATTATCTCTAATTCATTTAATAGTATATTTCTCATATATATTCAAAATTTTTCATAGTTCTTAGCATGCAATGTGTAGATTAATTATTCATAGTATTTATTTTCTTCAATTTCAAGCTTTGTAAAACATAAAGCTGCAACTGCTACCATAGAAATCCATAATACTATTAAAATAATATCTTTTATTCCAAAGGTATTATTGCAGAAGTTGTACATAGCAAACATTAGAACTGCAGCACCAATTCCACCACATATCCCTCCAATTAATCTTTCTCTTAATTTATTATTAACAAGAGACTTACCACAGGATTTACAATATATACTATTAAGACACCTTTCATGATGGGATTTTGTTATTACAATTAGAACAAATTATTACAATTAAGTTACTTAATTCTTATTAAGAGCTAGCTATTATTTTCAATAAATTGAGAGAACAGGAGATAAAATGAGTAAAATCAAATAAATGTAAGAGATTCTCCTTTTATGCACCTATATCCAAAAAATCCAATAAATTCAATTATTGAACATATATATAAAGAACGATATAATTCAATTGAACGTTAAAAAATGTTCATAAAATTATAAGAATATTCATAATTTTATAAGAATATTCATAAAATTATATCTTTTAAAGGAGGATTACTATGAAAAAATATGCAATTTTAGCTTTAACAGCAGTTATGGCTACCAGTATCCTAACAGTTTCAGCAAAAGCTTCCCCTGATCAATATTACGGTATTATGGAAGGTGGATGTGTTCTAGGAAGTGAGTTTTCAAACGATTATTGCAGAATGGAACCTAGAAATGAAGGTTTCGTACCATTTTATTTAAGAACATGCTGCCCTGGAGATGTGGATACATTTGTTACTAGAGACGTACAACATTTACAGTGTCTTCTTACCACTATGGGATATAAAAATTTAGATGAAGTTGGAGTATTTGGTCCTAAAACTGAAGAAGCAGTTAAAGATTTTCAAGCAAAATATGGACTTGATGTAAATGGAATAGTTGCTCCAGAAACTTGGGAAGCAATTAGAGATGTATCTCTTAATGAATTAATAAACTAGAAAATTAATAAGTTTATAAATTAATAAATATAAAAAAAGATATAATGCAATTGTTATTAAAGAATATCAGTAAAATTATATTTTTTAGAGGAGGATTACTATGAAAAAATATGCAATCTTAGCTTTAACAGCAATTATGGCTACTAGTATTTTAACAGTTCCAGCAAAAGCATCTATCGATGGAAGTCAAGGTATACTACCAGGTGGATGTGTTATAACCGGTCCTAGAGATTATTGTGATATGGAACCTATAAATGAAGGTTTTGTACCATACTTTTTAAGGACATGCCGTCCTGGAGATATTGACAGAGGACCTGTTGCTAGGGATGTGCAACATTTACAATGTTCTCTTACTCATCTAGGATATAATGATTTGGATAAGGTTGGATTCTTTGGTCCTAAGACACAAAAGGCAGTTGAAAATTTTCAAACAAAACATGAACTTGAGGTAGATGGAATAGTTACTCCAGCGGTTTGGAGAGTAATTATGGATGTATCATATAGTAGATATAATAAATAAAATATAGAAATAAATTTTTTATAAAAAGTGTTGAATTTTAATAAATTCAACACTTTTGCTTTTAAAACATATAAAATCAAAATCTATTGATTATTATAATATGATATTTAAAAATTTTCTTGTTTAACTCTATATTAATGTGATTAAAATTGATTCTAATCAGAATACTAAAAAATTCTAAATTATCTTTACTTATATATTACATTAAGATAAAAATTAATTTACACTCTTTCTAAAGCCTTCTCCACAAGTTCTCGATTTTCAAACAATGTACATCCGCCTTTATGATCCTTTAGCAAACCATGAAGATTTTGTATTTCCTCTAACATAGGTGAAGCTAAAGCCTCTTTAAGTGTTAAATCAGTTAAATTAACATCGGAATATGGTGCAAAAGGACATGCTTCAACCCCACCTCTTGAATTGATATGAATAAACCCTCTACCAGCAGCTAAGCATCCTCCAAATACCTTTTCATCTCCAGGAAAAGATATAAATATTCCATTATATTTTTTTCTCAATTTACTAAGCCTGACATCAAGTTCACCCCTATGCGTATCAGATATTACAAGATTTTCAGTAGTGGTATCAAAAGGAACATATTCTATAAAGAAAAATGCCCTGCATCCTTTATTAATATATTCTCTAATAAAATTTTCATTTAAAACATGATAAAAGTTTTCTGACGTAATAGTTATTGATATTCCGTAAAATATATTTCTTTTTTTAAGTAAATCAAAACTTAATAAAACTCTTTCAAATACCCCTTCCCCTCTTCTACCATTCGTTTGCTCTCTATCTCCTTCTATACTTATAACTGGCATAAGATTTCTACATGTAGCAAAAAACTGTGTCCACTCTTCATCAATCAATATCCCATTTGTAAACATAGGAAAAATAATCTCTGGGAATTTTATACACTCTTTAACAACTTTATCTTTAGTAAGTGGTTCACCACCTGCAAGTAATATAAATGATATCCCTAAATCCCTAGCCTGAAGAAAAATATCTGACCACCGTTGTTCGCTAAGTTCTAATGAACATTTATGAGCTTTTGCTCTATCATAACATCCCTTACACTTTAAATTGCATGTGCTTGTAATAGACGCTATCATAAATGGTGGTACATGAAGTCCACTTTCTTCATATTTACTTCTAATATTTCCTGTGTTTTTTTGTTTTAATGCAATTTTTATAATATTTTTTGCTGAAGAGAAATCACTAAGAGCTATTTTTATAAAATCTTCAATAAGAAATCCAATTGATTTATTTAGCATTTTTGTTAAGTTCTTATTAGATATCTCAGAACAACTTTCTTTTTCCATTACCCCATCCTCCAATTATCACTTTAAATATCTAAATAACTAATATAGTATTCCATAATAAATCTATATGTTTGTTTTTAAAATCTCTCAATATCTAGATTATTCATATCTTTTAACCTAAATTCTCTTTTTCATATATCTAATTTCATCAATTATATCTAAAACTCCTTTATCAGAATAATCTTCTCTTTATAATTTTAAATCTTTATTCATTTATCAGTAATAGATTATGTTACAAATGAAAATCACAATTTGCTTTAATGGAAAAATTCTATAATAAAAAATACCATCAAAATTTTTTATTATAGAAGTTTTTTAGTAAAAAAGTGAGCTATCTCACTCCTATATTGAGATAGCTCACTTATTAAAACCTTAATTCAATATTAATTTTCAAGCTTAATCCACTCTTCCAATTGCTACTTTTTCAATCTGTTGATTATGTTTATCATTTAAACGTCTTATTTCATAAATTAAGAATAAAACTGTTACTAATGATGCTAAAAAGTCTGCTATTGGACCTGCAAACCATATGCCATTTAACTCCATAAATTTAGGTAACACTAAAAGAAGTGGTATTAAAAATATAACTTGTCTTGTCATACTTAAGAATATAGATTTTTTAGCTTTCCCTATACATTGGAAAAAGTTAGAACTTACTATTTGTAAACCTACTATAGGTAACATAAATAGATAAGTTTTAAGACCTTTTGTTCCTACCTTAATAAGCTCTGCATCATTATTAAAGAACTTTATTATAGTTTCTGGGAACAGCTGTATAGCTAAAAAGCCCAATATACAAATTGATGATGCCCCTATTATTGCATACTTTAATGTATCCTTAACTCTTTTATAATTTTTCGCTCCATAGTTATATCCTATTATAGGTTGTGCACCCTGATTAATTCCAAAAATAGGCATTAAAAATATCATAGATACACTACTTATTACTGTCATAGCTCCTACAGCGGTATCTCCACCATAAGTACTTAAAGCTCTATTAGATATAGCTGATACAACACTAGCTACTAATTGCATTGCAAAAGGAGATATTCCTATAGCAAATATTGATTTTACTATGTGAGATTTTAATTTAAAATTCTCCTTTTTTATCTTAAGCATACTATTTCCTCTAAAATAGTACATTAGGGTCCATATAGCTGATCCTATTTGGGATATTACTGTAGCTACAGCAGCTCCCTCTATTCCCATACCAAATACAAATATAAATATAGGATCTAATATAGTATTAAGTCCTGCTCCAAATAGCATTGTATACATAGATATTTTAGGATTGCCCTCTGCCCTTATAAGATTATTTAACCCAAAAGCTACATTATTGAATACATTTCCAAGTAATATTATTCTTATGTAAGATAAAGCATATCCTACGGTCTTTTCTGATGCTCCAAGACCTCTTAATATAGGTTCTGCAAAAATTAGTCCAAGTATAGTAAGTGATATATTGATTACTATCATAAGGAAGAAAGCATTACCTAAAATCTCTTCAGCCTCATGTTTCTTTTTCTGACCTAACCTTATAGATACCGTTGCTCCAGCACCTACTCCTACAAGCATAGCAAAAGCAAGTAAAATTGTTACTATTGGAAAGGTAAGTCCTATTCCTGTAATAGCTAAATTACCAGTCTCAGGTATTTTACCTATAAATACTCTATCTACTATATTATATAGTGCATTTACTAACATTCCCACCATACTAGGAATGGAAAAGCTAATAAGAAGCTTTTTTATATCTTCACCTGCTAATCTCTTTTCTCTGTCTTTATCCATATTTTTCCTCCTTAAACGTGATCTTTAGAATTATTAACCATTCTTTTTAATAAACTTATTGCTAAAGCTTTTTCTTCTTCTGTAAAATCTTTAGTAAGTACTCTATTTGCCTCTGCTAGTATTTCAAAAAACTCTTTTTCTATGTATTTTGCTTTATCAGTTAAAAAAACTCTGTAAGCCCTTTTGTCTTCCTCATCCACAACCCTTATTATATAGTCTAGTTCTTCTAATCTTTTCAATGCCCTTGCAGTAGTACCTTTATCTATATTTAAATTTGAGCTTATACATTCTTGATTAATTCCATCATTAGAATATAAATGTATCAAAAAAACATATTGTCCACTACCTATACCAAATTTACTAAAAGATTTTGAAGCTAATTTCCCATTCATTCTATACACTTGTGCTATATATTTCCCTATGCTATCACACTTATGCAAGTTCCTACACCTCGCTTTAAATTAGTTGCAATGCCAACTTTTTGGACGCAATTATACATCCATGGTAGTCTTTTGAAAAATTCCCCTCCATAGTTAACTAAATTCATTCACAACCTACTTTATATGTTTTATAGTATTAATGCTTTCAAAATTAACTTCTTTATTAATTTAAAATTTAGTTGTGTCCACAACTAATTATATCTAATTGCCCCTATCATATCAACATTTTTTACGATGATTAGCTCCACTATTTCTATTTATATAGGGTTCCACAATAAAAATTCAACTTATACTTGATTTTAATTTCCATAACAAAAATTATTTTTTATGAATGAAAGATGAAGAATTATGGTTAAAACTCCACTGCTAAAGCCTTTGGAGTTTATTAAAATAAATTTTATTTTAATAAACTCACCTCTAGTGAATTTTTTCCTGAATTCTTCATTATTAATTGTTAATCATTAATTTCTAAGGATTTAAGCTATTTTTATAGAAAACTTATTTTTCATTTTAAAGTTTATCAATATATAGATTATTTACATCTTTTACCCTAAATTCTCTTTTTCATATACTTAATTTCCTCAATTATATCTGAAACTCCTTTATCAATATAATCTTCCTTTATATTTGATACGTTTAATTTAAGCATTCTTTCCTTTGGAAAGAAATCCAAATAATGTCCCTCTTCTGTTGCTACTATAATAGATTTCTTTTTTAATCTATTTATGAGTTTTTCATTGGATATTATATTATCTAGGGTTATATAGGTATGAACACAAGGATTTTTAACAGATTTATATTCAAAAATACCACTACAGTTTTTAAATTGTTTTTCTAAGGAATTCTTTAAATAATTAGCTCTTAAAGAATAAGAAGATTTAATCTTTTCTTTATGACGATCAAACATACCACTTTTAATATAGATTTCTAATGCTGCTTGAGAAAGCATAGAGCTATCTACATCCATAAGTCTTTTATATTTACTAAAGTTTTCAAGAATAGAATTAGGGATAACAGCAATACCTATTCGTAAGCCTGGAAAGATAATCTTTGAATAGCTCTTTAAATAAATAACCTGTGAGAAGTCATCATAGGTATAAATAGGATCTGCTTTCGAATCCTGTTCTAGATCAGCTAAATAATCATCTTCCACAATAAACACATCATATTTTTGTGCCAGCTTTACAATAGCTTTTTTTTCTTTTTGAGAATAATACGTTCCTAGTGGATTATGAAATCTTGGCATTGTATAGAAAAATTTAATATCTTCTGTTTTAAATAGTCTCTCCAGCTCACCTAAGTCAATTCCTTCACTAGTTCTTTTAATACCTATCACAGGAATTTTATGAGTTTTTAAATAATCTATAAATAAATGATAACTAGGTTGTTCTATTAAAATTGTTTCTTTTTTATTTGGAAAAGGTATTGTACTTAATATAGCCAATGCCTGTTGAACTCCGGAAGTGATAAAAATATTTTCTTTATTAGTAAAAACCTGATAATTAGCTAACTGTTTTTGTGCTACATTAATTAAAGAAGTCAGCCCTTTTGGAGTTCCGTATATAAATAAATCATTTTTATATATATCGATTGCTTCGTTAATGCAATGCTGAAAATCTAAATACGGAAATACCTCTGGATCTGGTGCTGAAGATGCAAAATCCAATATTAAATTTTTATTATTAGAATTATTTTTTCTCTTTACAACATAATATCCACTTTTAGGTATAGAATAGACCATATGCCGTTTTTCTAATTCCTCTAGTGCTCTTATGATAGTACTTTTATTGCAATTATAACGATGAGTAAAATCACGAATAGAAGGAAATTTATCTCCTTCTTTATATTCTTCATTTTGAATTAAGCTCTCCATATGATTTAATATTTCCAAATATTTGTACATACATTTTCACTCCTACTTTAAAATCTGTACCGGTATAGATAGGATTTATTTATATTGTATCATACATATTAATCAACTAATATATAAGTGTAATTAATGATAAATCTATAAAGGTTTATTCAATTGAGAATGGACAATTGACAATTCAGGTGGAAATTAATCTTTACTAATAATTATTGCTAGTCTCCACCTCTGGAGAACAGTAGTGAAACCCTTTAGGGTTCCCCTGAAGTACAGTATAGGTCGGAACAACACCTATTTATTTAACTAAAATAATGAAAATAGGTAATATAGCTAAATTTGCTAGACAAAAAGTAATTGTATCACTTCAAAAATAAATAATTTAAAATTTCTCAGCTTTTGCTGAGAAATATCCACAATTGTGAATTGTGGATTCAATAGTTTCAACTATGATACTAAAAAATATTAATTATTTTTACATATATTAATTTTAGATCTGATATATCTATAAATATATTTAGGAGGAATATATAAATGAGATTTTCATATAAAAAAAAGGCTTATTGTGCAGCTATATTAAATGCTCTTATCACAGGTCTCTCTTTTTTATTTACAAAATTAACTCTAACTGTAGCAACGCCTCTTGATATACTTGCGCACAGATTCACAATATCGTTTATTTTTGGTTCTATACCTATTTTATTAGGATGGATAAAATTAGATATAAATAAAGAGGATATACTTCCTATCCTTCCACTTTCACTATTTTATCCAATTATGTTTTTTGCTTTTCAAGCTTTTGGACTGACTTATATTTCTTCTTCTGAAGCAGGAATAATTCAAGCAACAGTTCCTGTTTTCACATTAATATTTTCAATATTCTTTCTAAAAGAATATACTAGTATGTTACAGAAAACATCACTACTCTTATCTGCAGCTGGAGTTATTTATATATTTCTTATGAAAGGCATAAATTTAAGAAGTAATGCTTTTATAGGCATAGTATTTATTCTTCTATCTGCACTTTCTTCTGCTGGAAACAATGTGCTAGCAAAAAAATTGACAGGAAAATATAGTCCTATATGCTTAACTTACATTGTAAATGCTATAGGCTTTTTATTTTTTAATATTGTATCCATCACTAATCATAGTTTAAATGGAACTCTTAATCTTTATTTTAAACCCTTTACCAATCCATTATTTGTAGTTTCGATAGTTTATTTAGGTATATTATCATCACTTATCACATCGCTACTATTAAACTATGCATTATCTAAAATAGAAGCCTCTAAGATGAGTGTGTTTATTAATCTCTCAACATTAATAACTATGATAGCTGGTGTAATCTTTTTAAAAGAAAAATTAGAATACTTTCATATCATTGGAGCAATCATGATTCTTCTTGGTATAATTGGGACAAATTTTTCAAATAAAAAAACAGTATCTTAAAATAATATTTTAAAATTGTAAAAGTTGTAGATACATAAATATCTACAGCTTTTTATTTTTACTAAAAACTTTTTATATTTCATTCGTAATTATAATATCTCATATGAGATAATTCTTATATGAGATATTATAATTCTAAATAGAATAATTTTTACTTACTTTTAAGTTAGTATAT
>NZ_JBSVQM010000034.1:0-32762 GCF_054863625.1 Clostridium sp. Marseille-QA1073
GATTTCCTAGGTACCATACTACTTGGTGAATAACGAAGTGATAAATTTTACTTCTGGATATTGGTTATTTGGCACTTCAAGGAAGTTACTGTCTTTATTTTTTAAATACTTGTCAAAGAAATTGAGTGTATATACGTTTATAATAGATGTAGCCCTTTGTGGACTAATTTTACCTGTTACACCAAACAATTTGAGAAGTGGTGTAAAGAATTGTATGTCAGCGAAATTATAATGTTCCATATTTTCGATATACATAACTTGCCCATCGTTATTAGCCACTTTCTTGATGTGCTCAATTTCAACTTTCTTATCTTTTGTTTGTTTATCTATCTCTTCTCTTTTAACTCCCTTTGACTTCAGTTCTTCATCTGTGTAAATGTAATTTTGCATGACCTTATTTAGGTTTTCTAATCCGCTTTCTGAGTATATAAACATAAATGGTTTATTTATACCATCCCTATCGTAGATGTTATATAACCCACCATCCATATTTATTCCTGCTGTAATCCTAGGATCATAAGAAGAGTCATATGCCATACCCCCGCCCATGGAATGTCCTAATATGCCAATATGGGATAGGTCTATTTTTCCTTTGAATTTGATATGAAATTGACCAGAGTTTATTCTTTCAAATTGATCAAGGGTGAAGGTAACATCGTCAGTCCAAACCTTTCCTATCTTGTCGCGGTAATCAATTGTAGTTTGATAATCTGTTTTAGCTGTAAAATATTCATCTGTTTTACTCGTTGTTATTCGCCCATCTGGAAACACAGTTGCAAGTGTGCTATAGGTATGGTCTATAACTGCCATTATATAACCGTGACTAGCGAGATTTTCAGCTTGAGATGTATGCAAAGTTCTTGATGATGTGTAGCCATGGTTTAAGATTATAAGAGAATAAGAATTGCATGCTGTAGAAATTTCTGCATCTTTATAGGAATGACTCTTAATATAACTTAGATATTCGGTAACTACGGCTGGAAGTCCAAGCTTTTTGGAAATAGGCTTTAACGTTGAAACATTAGTTATAAAGGGTGAAGGGCTCCGAGACGTATATTGTGCAGGATACCATACTTGAACCATGAATTCTCTTTTACCTTCTTTAGCTTCATCAAAAATCTCATCTCTATTAGAATCTGAGAAATGAAAAGTCTGTGTACCTACCTTATATTTACCTGTTGGTTCAGGTAGCTTAAATATAGGAAAAGCATACAGAAGACTTGTTATTATGATTAGTATTCCAACAACAAATATGTTGATTAAAGTTGACTTTAGCCGTGAACTAGTTCGATAGGAAGGTGCTTTGAAATAAGTATAAACAGAGACAATTAGCATCAAGATTGTAAAGCAATATAGGAGTAAAAGCTGTACTCTATATCCTTCCACCAACAGGTGAACAGCAAAAAAACTGGTGCTGATTCCGCTTGTTATTAGTAACCCTATTCTACGATTACTATTTTTTAGAAAAAGTATTACCATAACAGAACTACATTTGATAAGAAAAATAACCATTCAAAAAGTCTCATTATTATCTCCTTTTGGTATTAGATTACTCTGCTAGATAGCATATAACCATTATATTATGCCATGCTGACATTAAACCATTGATTTAACTTACATTTAGTTTATCAAGCTTGCAATATTTTAAGTTAAATTAAAGATTTGGAACTTAAAACTGTAACTTTCTAAAGGATTTTATATTCAAGATTGATAGAACTTATAGATAATGTTCAAGGAGATGAAAGGAATATACATAGATAAAAGTAATTATAGTTAAGAGGTTGGAAAATCCTAAGAATATGAGTTATAACTATGGAAGATAGTAAATTTGAGTTTGGCGTTATTTTAGCAGTGAAGTAGTTTAAAAAGTATTAAAATTTATAAAGAAATATAATTTTAAATATAGCATCCTTACATAATGTAGTTGGATGCTATATGCATTTATTGAATTATGATAATGTATCTATATATAAAACATAATATAAGATCTAATAGTAAACTTAATATAGAGTAGGAGATAAATTTTATGGCAAGTAGCAGAATAAATAGCTATATTAACGTGAATTTAATAATAGCTCATTAGAAATGAAGCTAGCTTATGTTATACATTACCTTAAAGATTAATATAAATATAATAAATAGAATTTGGAGTTAAATTAGAAATTTTAAGGAGAGACATTTATGAAAAAGAAACTTTTATTATCAAGTATTGTAATTATTATAGCTTTATTTATGTTTACTGGTTGTATTCCTGGAGATGGAGCAGCTACTATTGCAAAACCAGCAGGGTTTTTCTCTGGAATTTGGCATGGATGGTTGGCACCAATTTCACTTATAATAGGTATTGTTGATAAGAATATTAGAGTTTATGAAGCTGTAAACACCGGATGGTGGTATGACTTTGGATTTTATATAGCTATTATCAGTGGCTTTGGAGGATTATCATTATGTAGGAAGAATAAAAAAGATAAGTAGAAACCTATACATTTAAGTTATAACATTAATATACCTGTGAAAATAATTATTCTTTTAGTATCATAGTTAGAACTTTAAACAATTGAGAATTGAGAATGAATAATTAACAATTATGATTGAAATTAATTCTTACAAATTAATTTCTTTAATAGATTTTTTAATGAAAGAGAAGTATAACTCAATAGTGAACTATAAATTGAGAATTTAACAGCCTCAAATATGATGCCGAGAAATATAAATTATTTTCATATATATTACTTTATCATAATGGGGTATAAATAAATTTATTACTAAGATGAGAGGGGGGATGGGCATGAAGAAAAGATTATCAATAATATCCATAATTTTATTTATATTTATTGCTTGTGGATATATGGCATATAAGCCATCCAATAGTAATAGTACTAATGATGTGCAGTTAACTGAAGAGGAAAAGCTAGAGGATTTCGAGTATATGTATACAATACTTGAAGAGAATTATCCATATTTCGAAGTAAATAAGAGATTAAATGGAATAAATTGGCTATCTCAAAAAGATGAATACATTGATAGAATAAAAGCTACTACTAATGATGACACGTATTTTAATGAGTTAAATAGTATATTATCTGAGCTTAAAAATGGACATACAAATATGTTAGATAAATGGTTTTATTCATATGCTAAAGACATTTATGAAAGAAATAAAAAATTTAACAAAGCATGGGTAAAACAATTGAATAATCCAAAGACAATAAATAGATATTCAAATATTCCAGAATCTAAAGGTAGATTTGAAGGTTCAGAAAATAATATAATAGCAGACAATATTAAAACCCATACTTTTGAAAAGGAGAAGATAGGATATTTAGCTATACATTCTTTTAATACATTTAACATTGAAGAAGATATGAAGACAATTAAACCTTTTCTAGAGTCTATTAAGGATTATAAAGGATTAATAATTGATATAAGGGGCAATGGTGGAGGAGATACTAGATATTGGAGTAATAATATAGTACCAATGCTTATTAATAACAAAGTAGAATGCATTCACTATAGTGCATTTAGAGGTGGAGATTTTACAGAGGCATTTTTAGAGTCTAGACGTGGAGTAGGATATGGAGGTTCGGGATCAATTTCTGATATTACTGGAGGAAAGCTAAAAAATATACCTCCAGAATTAAGTAAAGATTTTAAGTACTACGATGAGTTTAGAATAATATTAAATCCTAAAAATTCTATAGGATTCAATGGTAAGATTTACTTACTCACTGATGGTGGTGTTTTTTCTGCAGCTGAGGCATTTTCAGTTTTTGCTAAAAGTACAGGCTTTGCTACTTTAGTAGGGGAGACAACAGGTGGAGATGGCATTGGAAGTGATCCAGCAGTATGCACCTTACCAAATAGTGGCTATGTGTTTCGCTTTACAAAAGAGATGGGGCTCACCTCAGATGGTACATGCAATTTTGAACATAAAACAGTACCAGATATAAAAGTATCAGCAAAAATAGGTGCAAACTTTAATGAGGACGAAGCAATACAAACGGTATTAAAACTTTTAAAGTAAAAACTATATAAGCTTTATATTTTGATAAAAAATTATAATTATTTAGAGGAATATATAGATATACTACTCCTAAATTTAATTTATCTCTGAAAATAATTGATATTTTTGGTATTATATTTGAAACTATCGAATTCAAAATTCATAGTTCACAATTTACAATTGTGGATATTTCTCAGCAAAAGCTGAGAAATTTAAAATTGATTAATCGTAGCAGCGAACAGTATTCGCCATATATTATTGAATAAATATTAAACTATAACTCATATTAAAAAGAACTAGTGAATACTGTTTGCCCCTACAATAAAACACTAGCAATTGTATTGCTAGTTAAAAAATCTATTAAAGAAATTATTTTGATTAAAAATAATTTCTACCTTAATTGTAAATTTTGCATTGTGAATCGTGAATTGAAATATTTAAGGGCGTAGTTATATTCGGTTATGCATTAATTTTTAAAGTAGTTTATCTATATATAACTATGTTTATTAATAAAAAATTAGTAAAATAACTATAGGGTGCTTATAGCACCCTATAGTTATTTTGTCGATTTTTCTTACGTTATAGTTTTTTAATAACTTATCATAAATTAATTTATAAGTTATATATTCTAATAGATTTCATGAATGTTAGATATTGTTTTATAAAGATTATTATATTCATATACCTGTTTTTAAAAGATTATTAGCTTCTTCGTCAGAAAGATTTTTATGGTAGAATAGTTTGAAAAATTCTTTAGTATCTTTAGTTATATCTCCTTTATATAAATCTGGATATAGACAGGATTGAAACCATTTTATTCCCAGTAACCTGTTAATTGATGGTGGTTTATCGAACCAACTAAAGGGCAGTGATGGAATTATATATATTTTATTTTCCTTTACTGCAGAAAGTTGTTCCCATGAACTATCATTAAATACATTTGAATCTGCAACGATAACATCCGGCTCCCATGACATAATCTGTTCCATAGATACAGTATTACGGGCACCATGTTTTACAGGGAAATCGGCTACATTTTTTCCACCAGCATATTTTATAACTTCAGAATGAAGAGAACCTTCAGGATCTGTCTCTAATCCTTTAGGACCTTCTGCATAATAAACTTTTACTTTTTCATTATCTTTAATATTTTTTACAATTTCTTCTGACTCTTTAAGTACTTTTTCGCAGTATAGCGCTAGTTTTTCAGCTTCATCTTTTTTATCTAATAAATTTCCAACAAATCTGTAGGCTTCAGGTAATTTATCCATTTTTCCATCTACAAGAATAAATGGAATATTAGATTGTTTTTGAAATTTTTCTACTCCAGATATAGTTAAGTCGTTTATATCTCCCATAGATATTACTATGTCAGGTTTTAGATTAGCTATTTCTTCTATATTGCCAGATTTCTTACCTTGTAGGCTACCTGCTATAGGGAGTTTGCTAGTTTCTGGCATAAGGTATTCTAAGGATTTTTCTGAAAGCTTATTATTCCATGCCGCTAGTTTTTCAGGACATAGTGAATAAATAAATACAGAACCTAAGGGACTTGTACAATATATTTTTTCTATTTTAGACGGTATTTCTACTTCTCTTCCTGCTTGATCTGTTATAGTTTTATGGCTATTTAAAGTAGGAGTAGATTTTGGACTACAGCCATAAAAAGAAAATATTAGAATTAAAGATAGTAATAGGCCTGTAAGCTTTTTAAACATGTTATTATTACTCCTTTCTTTTAGTTTTATTTAAAATCAAAGGGGATGCATATATTTTTTTTAAGATTATCATTAATATTAATTTCTACCATTCTTATATTTACTCCATAAATTTCTTTTATAACTTTAGTAGTGATTTCATCAGATGGCTCACCAAAAGAAAATCCTCCTCCTTTTTTCATAATAGCAACTTTACTTCCGTACAAAAGAGCATGGTTAGGATTGTGACAGGACATAAGTATAGTTTGATTGTTATTTATACATAATGATTTTATCAATGCTAAAACTTTTATCTGATTTCCATAGTCAAGATTTGATGTTGGTTCATCCATTATTATTATGGAAGCCTCTTGAGCAAGAGCTCTTGCTATCAACACCAATTGTCTTTCACCACCGCTTAATTCTGTATAAATTTTATTCTTTAAATGAGCTATTTCTAAAATATCTAAAGATTTTGCTGCAATTTCTATATCTATTTTGCTTGGAGATGAAAAGTCTTTTATGTAAACAGCACGCCCCATTAACACTACATCCATCACTGTAAAAGGAAAAGGTGGTGTATGTGCCTGGGGTACATAAGAGATATGTTTATATAATTCTTTAGTAGAAAAAGTGTTTATATTTTTATCATCTATTAATATCTCTCCAGATTTTAGTTTTAAAAGCATTAGAATCGTTTTAAAAAGAGTAGTTTTTCCTACTCCATTAGGACCAAGTACACATAATAATTCACCAGATTCCAACCCAAAGGATAAATCTTTGAAAAGTATGTTATTACCATATCCAAAGGAAGCTTTTTTAATTTCTAGTTTCATAGCCAACCCTTCTTTACATTTATTAATAAATAAGCAAAAAATGGTATTCCAATTAAAGAAGTTAATATTCCAAGAGGTACCTCTACAGCAAACATACACCTAGCTAGATCATCTACTAATAGCATATATAAACTGCCTATAAAAAAAGAAGCTGGTAGTAAAGATTTATAATTTGGTCCATACATAGATCTAGTTAAATGTGGAATAACCAGTCCAACCCATCCAATAACTCCACAATATGAAACTATTGAAGCACTAAGTAAAGTAGAACATATTATTACAATAATCCTTATTCTATTTGTATTTACTCCTAGTGTTTTTGCTTCATCTTCTGGAAAAGACAATATGTTAATTTTCCATCTTATCAACATTAGAGGAACTAATCCTAGAATTATAGGTATTATCATAACTTGTAAATCTTTTAGTGTTATAGAAGATAGCCCACCCATAAGCCAAAAGGTTATAGCAGGAAGTTTATCATAGGGATCGCATATATATTTTATAAGAGACACTGCAGATGTAAACAATCCTTGAACCAACATTCCGGATAAGACTAAAACTAAACTTGGATCATGATGAGGAATTTTTCTGCTTATTCTCCAAGAGAGCATAACTGCTATTAAACCAAATATAAATGCTAGAATTTGTATAAAATGAACATTAAAAGAAAATAGTATACCTATAGCAACACCAAAGCTAGCACCGGCAGATGCTCCTAAAATATCAGGAGATACTAAAGGATTTTTAAACATACCCTGATAAGAGGCACCAGCAGTAGACAAAGCTCCACCAACTAATAAGGCAGCTATAATTCTAGGTAAACGTAAGTTGAAAAATATAGCAATAGCTTTATCATTTAGTGAGTATAAGTCATGTAAGGATATAGAATATCTTCCTATGCAAATTGATAATAAAATTAAAATAGCACCTATAGGAAATAGTAAATACTTTTTTACTTTTTTCATAAAATCAACTCATCTCTAAAATTTTCTATAGAAGCATTTCAAGTATAGTTAAAAAATTAACAGAATAAAGTTTAAAACATAAGCTATAGCATTTAAAGCTGCAGCATAATTTTATCAATAATTTTATAAATTTTTCTTAAGATGTTTTATCCCATAGTTTAATATTAGCTTCTGTATTTTTGTTCGTAAAATATAGAATAGCTTCTAGTACACCACCAGCAATATTTCGTGCTTTATCAGAAATAGTATAACAATTTCTGATTTCATGACATCTAGGGTCTACATCGGCTATTTTCAACCCTTTTTCAATTTTGCTGCCATTTCTTATAATTCCTCTTAACAATCCACCTATTTCTGTTTTAATTTCTACACTATCTACATAGGCTAAAACTTCACCTGAGGAGACAAAATCGCCGATTTCTCTTACATTTTGAATAATTCCATTAACTGGGCTGTATATAACCCTTTCTTTAGAATATCCTCCAATTTCCCCAGGGATACCCGTATTTTTCATGGCTTCTCCTTTTAATATAACTCTTCCTAAATTATGACCTCTCATGGTTTCTATAACAGCATGCACATCTTTACCAGCTTCAAAACCAGGTCCAAGAGCTATAGTTATTTCTGCCATATTCATTTTTGTACCTAAGTTTTTCTTTGCTATTATAGCGTCTATTAAAATTCTAGGTTTTAGCATTTCTATAAATTTACCATGAGGATCTACTGCGATAGGAATTTTATTATTTTGCCAGCATTTTAATATTTCATTAAAACTGCTTACTCTTATAGCAGTAGTATTTTCAATAGTAACTTTACCAGTATATATGGCTTCACTATAAGATACATTTCTTCTTATAGAAGTAGGATAATAAGTTTCTAAAACTAATATTTTAAAACCACTCCTATGAAGTTTATGTATAGTTCCAGAAGCTAAATCGCCGCCGCCCCTAACAATTATAACATTTTTATACATATTTACCCCATCCTCATTGTAAATTTTTGGTTAATATATATTCGTAATCTTTTACCGTATCAACATCTAATAAAGAATAATCACTTTTTAAATCTATAAACAAAACTTCACTAAGATGATTATTTATAATAGCCTTACCCCCTACATCTCCCTGTAAATTAAGTAATTGATCTTTGAATTTTGTTGAGAATATAGTAGGGGAACCAGCCTTAGTCTTGTATCTAGGTACTATTATAGAATTTTTATTTTTCATAAAAGCATCTAATAATAAATTTATAGTATAGGAATCTATTAATGGTTGATCACCAGTAAAAAACATATATCCATCTGATGCACACGTATTTAAGATACCTAGTTTTATAGACTGGCTTTGTCCTTTATAGGGCTCTGTATTTAAGACAGTTAAAATATTTTTACTTTTACCTATATCTAATATTTGTTTTTCCTTACCAACTAGAATTATTTCATTAAAAGTACATTTTTGCACTGCATCTATAACATATTCAATTATAGGCTTTCCTCTAAAGGGGAGTAATAACTTATTTTTTCCCATTCTAGTAGAATAGCCTGATGCCATTATTACAGCATTTACCATGGCAAACCTCCAATTTAAAGAGATACTAAACCGTATCTTTTTTCTTTTAAGCTTCCTATAATTATTTTATCTATAAATGAGTTAGAGTTTGAATGTAAGTATTTTATTAACTCATGTCCCAATAAAGTAGTATATTGATTTTCTACTTTATTTATAAATAGTATCTTTTCTCCTACAGAATCTTTAAAAAGTCCTAGAGGATGGACTATTAATGAAGCTATCATTGATATAGATATTTTTTCCCCTAAACTTCCATTACTTATATTTATAAAATGGTCTACTCTATGAACATTAATATCATTTATTATTTTACCTATACATGTTATGTCTAATACTCCTATGGTCTTAGTGGTATTTTTACATATAACTGGCTCATTTTCTCGCCATCCCTTAATAGGTTTTCTTTTGGAACCATCTGCTTCTATTATAGAATAGTCAAAATATTTAAATTTGTTATCCAAAAATTCTTTATTTAAACCAATTAGTTTATCATCTTCATTCATAAAACTCCCATATACATATATACCATTTTCTTCATAATCATCATATATAGAGCAATTTTCTTCTCCAATACATATAAAATCATAAGACGTTTTATCAGGAGGATATATCTTTGTGGTAGTTGTTACCAAAACCTTATTACAAGACCTTAGTTCTTCTGATAAATTTAGCATTAGGGAAGTTTTTCCACCGGCTCCAACTATTGATAAAACAGATCCTTTTTTAAAATTTAATATATTTGAAATAAGCATATTTACCTCTTTAATATAGTTTATTTTTTAAATATTATAGCAATAAATATGCCAAAATATCTTATAATTTACTTATCTATAAATTAGTATAAATTCGACAAGATTTTATAGGGTAAATGTTGAAAAATCAACATTTGAATAATACAAGAGTTCTGAAAAATATGTCTAAAATGGGATATACTACATATTTTAAACATTATATCTATATAGTAATAAAAATTATATATGGACATAATTTTAAAGCATTGAAATCTCTAGCTTTTTTCATTTAACTCTTATTAGATTAAATAAGATGATTGTTGGTAACAATTAATTTGCATTTATTTACATATAAATAATAATTATTAAAATGATAATTATTATAATATTGATAAATTGCATATATTCTAAATTTTCAATGAATTATTAGAAAAATTATCTTATTGATAAGGATTTGAAGTAAATTTTATTTTAATTTTCATATAATTGTGATAAAATTACTTTGTGGGAGTTATTGTAATTTATTGTAGAAAAAATAAATTAATGTTTAAGGAATGATATAAATATGAAGGGTTCTACATTACTAGAGATTCAAGACACAGTGGCTAAATATGCAAATATAATTTCAAATGTAATTAAAGTAGATGTTGAGATTGTAGATAAAAATTTGTGTAGAGTAGCGGGCACTGGTATTTATAAGAATGAAGTAAACAAAGATATATCAAAGGAAGGATATGTATACGATCATGTTATAAAAACTGGGGAAAAACAAATAATAAAAAATCCTGGACAGCATTCTTTCTGTAAAAAGTGTAATCATATAAATAATTGTGTAGAAAGAATGCTTGTTTGTACTCCTATAATTTTGAATAAAGATATTATTGGAGTAATAGGGCTTGTATGTTCAGAGGAAAGTCAAAGAACTCACTTTATAGAAAATTTTGACTCATTTATTCAGGTTTTAGATCAAATATCAGATTTTATAAGCACTAAATCATATGAACACCTTGAGTTTGAAAGAAGTAATATGATGGTAGAATTATTAAATCAAATAATAGACAGTGTAGATAAAGGTGTTTTAGTCACTAAAAACAATGAAATAGTTCATATGAACGTAAGTGCTATGAAACAACTCAAGCTAACTGCTAACAATATAAATAAAAAAATAACAATTTCTTCCACTAGCGAATATATACTTGGAGGCGAAGTATATACTATAATTATAAATGATGAAAGATTTCAACTTATGGGTAGAATTATACCTGTTTTTCCGGTGCTATCTTCTTATGATAGAATATTTGTATTTGAAGAAATAAAACATTTAAAATCTAAGATATGTAAAGTTAGCGGTGGAAGAGAAGTTATAAAAGTTGAAGATATTATTGGAAAGTCAAAAGCTATGCTTGAGCTTAAAAATAGAATTAAACAAATTGCTTCTTCAAGATCTACCGTTCTTATAACTGGAGAAAGTGGTACAGGAAAAGAAGTAATTGCAAGAGCTATACATTGTGAAAGTGATAAAAATACTAATCCTTTTATAGCTATAAACTGTGGAGCTATACCAGATGCTTTATTAGAAAGTGAATTATTTGGATATGTAAGAGGGGCTTTTAGTGGAGCAGATCCAAACGGAAGAGTAGGTAAGTTTGAATTAGCAAATAAGGGAATAATATTTTTAGACGAAATAGGGGACATGCCTTTAGATCTTCAGGTTAAAATATTAAGAGTACTTCAAGAAAGAAAGCTAGTAAGAATAGGTTCTAATCAACTTATAGATTTAGATATAAGAGTTATAGCAGCCACTAACAAAGATTTAAAAAAGCTTATAAAAGAAAATAAATTTAGAGAAGATTTATATTATAGACTTAATGTTATACCATTAAAAATACCACCTTTAAGGGAGAGAAAAGAAGATATAGCACTTCTTATGCATATGTTAGTAGAAAAATATAATGAATTACTTGGTAAGTCTGTTTATAAAATTGATAAAGAATGTCTAAATATTTTAACGAATTATCCATGGTATGGAAATGTAAGAGAGTTAGAAAACGCTGTAGAATTCATGATAAATATGGCAGATGATAGTGGGATAGTGACTGTTGATATGCTTCCACCAAACATAGTAGAGAATAAAAATTTTAACTCTTATGGAAATTATATAGATGGAGAGATAAGGACCTTAAAAGATATAGAAAAAGAATATATCCTAAAAGCTTTAGATATATATGGTCATGATACCAAAGGCAAACAATTGGCAGCGAAGCATTTAGGAATAGGTATAGCTACTCTATATAGAAAATTAGAAGGGATAAAAGAGTTATCAAAATAATAATTTTTTTATATATATTATATTATAAATCAATAAAAGCACATGCTTTATCGTAATGATAACTAATTATTGTTTTGATAATAAAATTATATACTTTAAAATTATATGAAGATACAAAGCTATTAATAAGCTTTGTATTTTTTTAAATAAAGTATTCATAATTTAGACAAAATCCATTATTTAAAGGAAAGTTAAATATATAAATAAAAATTAATAGACAAAAATTGGCATGGCTATTGCTTATAGTTATTTTCGGAAAGCAAAAATCTTTCAAAAGCAAAAAAAGAAAAGAGGTAATAGCAATGTGTAAAAAAATAAAATGGAAAGAAAATACTATGATGCAGAAACAAAATAAAGCATCTGTTGATTTTTTAGGAGAGGAAGAAATAAAAAAAGCTAGACATTTTCATGAAAGTTTTCCTCAATATACTAAGACTCCTTTAGTAAATTTAGATAATTTAGCAAAGCATATAGGTGTAGGTGGAGTATATGTAAAAGATGAATCTTACCGTTTTGGATTAAATGCTTTTAAAGTATTAGGTGGATCTTTTTCTATGGGTAAATACTTAGCAAAAAAATTAGGAAAAGACATCTCAGAATTGAGCTATGAAAAACTTACATCAGAGGAAATAAAAAAGGAACTTGGGGATATAACATTTGTTACAGCTACAGATGGAAATCACGGTCGTGGAGTAGCATGGACTGCAGCACAGTTAAAACAAAAATCAATAGTATATATGCCAAAAGGATCTTCATTAATAAGGCTTGAAAATATAAGGAAAGAAGGGGCAGAGGCTTCTATAACTGACATGAATTATGATGATGCTGTAAGACTTGCAGCTTCTGGGGCAGAAAAAAATGGATGGGTTGTGGTTCAAGATACTGCTTGGGAAGGATATGAAGAGATTCCTACTTGGATAATGCAAGGATATGGAACTATGGCATCAGAAGCACTAGAACAATTAAAAGAGCTAAATGTAGATAGACCTACACATATATTTGTACAGGCTGGAGTTGGTTCTTTAGCAGGAGCTGTTCAAGGATATTTTGCTTCAGTATTTAAAGATGAATGTCCAATAACTGTAGTAGTAGAAGCTGATGAGGCAGCTTGCTTATATGAATCAGCAATAGCTGGAGATGGAAAAGCAAGAGCAGTAACTGGAGATATGCCTACTATAATGGCAGGACTTGCTTGTGGGGAAGCAAATACTATAGGATGGGAAGTACTAAAATCTTACAGTTCAACTTTTGTATCTTGTCCGAATTGGGTTGCAGCTAATGGTATGAGAATATTGGGAAATCCTGTAAAGGAAGATAGAAGAGTAATATCTGGAGAATCAGGAGCAGTAACAACTGGACTCATAAGTGCAATAATGACAAGAGATGATATGAAAGAATTAAGGGAACAATTAAAACTAGATGAAAACTCTAGAATACTATTATTTAGTACAGAAGGAGACACAGATCCAGATAAATATAGACAAATTGTTTGGAATGGAGAATATTCAAAATAAAAAAATATGGGGGTATAAAAATGGATGATAAAGTGAAAAAAGCAATAGCTCCTGTTGATGAATTGCTTCCACCACAGCAGTTATTTATTTTAGGTTTACAACATGTTTTGGCAATGTGTGCAGGTGCAGTTGCTGTTCCTTTAATAATAGGAAGTGCGTTAAAATTATCTAGTGAAGAAATAATATTTCTTATAAATGCAGATCTTTTTGTGGCAGGTATAGCAACTTTAATACAGTCTTTAGGTATAAAGAATTTTATTGGGGCAAAGGTTCCTGTTATTGAAGGAGCAAGTTTTGCATCTGTATCGGCAATGATAGCTATTGCAAATACTTATCCAGGAGATCCTATAACAGGTATTACAACTATTTTTGGAGCTACATTTATAGCTGGATTATTCTGCTTTATTATGGCACCTTTCTTTGGAAAACTTATAAGATTTTTCCCAAAAGTAGTAACAGGTACTGTAATAACTATAATAGGAATATCGTTACTTCCAGTAGCAGTTAAATGGTGTGCAGGCAATGATATAAACTCTCCAACATTCGCTAGTCCTAAAAATATTTTATTAGCTTTATTTGTTCTAATTTTAATCCTGACTATGTATAAATTCTTTAAGGGAATTTTAGGTAATATATCTATATTATTAGGTATAGTTATAGGAACTATTGTTGCTTCAATGTTAAACATGACAGACTTTAGCAGGGTTAGTAGTTCTGGATGGATTAATATAGATGTACCTTTCTATTTTGGATCACTTAAATTTAATTTAACGGCTATAATTTCAATGATATTAGTTATGTTAGTTACGATGACAGAATCTACAGGAAATATGATAGCTATACATGAAATGGTTGGTAAAGAGATTGATGATAAAAACTTAACTAGAGGACTTAGAACAGATGGATTTGCCACAATGCTTGCAGGTATATTTAATACCTTCCCACACACTGCTTTTGGACAAAATGTAGGTCTTGTAAATTTAACAGGGGTTAAAAGCCGTTTTGTGGTAGCTGCTTCAGGAATAATTTTGATATTATTGGGGCTATTCCCAAAAGCAGGAGCAGTAGTAGCTTCTATACCATATCCTGTCCTTGGAGGAGCTGGAATAGCTATGTTTGGTATGGTGGCTTCAGGTGGAATCTCAAGCCTTGGCAAGGTTGAATTTAATGGAACTAAAAATGGAATGATAGTAGCAGTAAGCCTTGGACTTGCTATGATTCCTTTAGCAGTACCAACTTTTTATTCTAAATTTCCACAATGGGTAGACACTCTTTTCCATAGTGGTATAACAACTGGTAGTTTATCTGCTATACTTTTAAATTTATTCTTTAATGAGCTTGGAAAAAATAAAAAATTACCAATACAAGATAATAAAGAAGTAGTTAATAAAGATAGTTGTAAAGCGTAACAGATTAAAAAAGAAATGAAAATAACACTTTAAAATTATGTTTTATATAGACATAAAAGGAGATGTAATTTTACAATGGCCACTTTAATAAAAAATGGAGTTATTGTTACTTCAGGAGATATTTTTAAAGGAGATATTTATATAGAAAATGGTATCATAACTAAAATAGGCATGAATTTAATTGAAGAAGCTGATGAAATAGTTGATGCTGATGAAAAATATGTAATTCCTGGAGGTGTAGATGTTCACACTCACTTAAATTTAGATGTAGGAATAGCTGTGGCCACAGATGACTTTTATACTGGAACTATAGCAGCTGCATGTGGTGGTACTACAACTATAGTTGATCATTTAGCATTTGGACCAAAAGGATGTAATTTACATCATCAAGTAAATTTATATCATAATTATGCTAGAGATAATGCGGTTATAGATTATGGATTTCATGGTGTTATACAACATGTAAACGATAATATATTAGAAGAACTTGAAGAGCTATCTAGTGAAGGAATTACAAGTAATAAAGTTTACTTAACCTATGACTATAGATTAAGTGATTTAGAAGTATTTAAAGTGCTTAAAAAATCTAAAGAAATTGGCATAATCACAGCTGTACATCCAGAGAATAATGACGTTGTTAATTATCTTAGGGAATATTATTCAAGTAATGGTCTTACGGCACCGATATACCACTCAAAGAGCAGACCGGTATGTTGTGAAGGAGAAGCTATAAATAAAATGCTCAATATTGCTAAAATGGCAGGAGATTCTCCTTTATACATAGTGCATCTTTCCTGTAAGCTCGGATTAGATTATATAAAAATGGCTATGGATAATGGACAAAAGAATGTTTTTACAGAAACATGTCCTCAATATCTTTTTTTAGATGAAACTAAATATAATGGTAAAAATAATGAAGGATTAAAATATATTGCTAGTCCTCCTTTAAGAGAAAAGTCTAATCAAGATGCATTGTGGAAGGGAATTCAAGATGGCTATATACAAGTTATTGCAACAGATCACTGTCCATTTAATTTCAATGTAGAAAAACAACTAGGAAAAGATGACTTTACTAAATGTCCAGGTGGAGTACCGGGAATAGAAACTAGAATTCCGCTGATTTTTTCAGAGGGAGTCATGAAGAAAAGAATATCATTAAATAAATTTGTAGATTTAGTAAGTACGAAACCTGCAAAAATATTTGGATTATACCCCAAAAAAGGGACTATTGCAATTGGCTCCGATGGAGATATTGTTATAATTGACCCTAATAAAAAAGTTAAAATTACAAAATCAATGTTACATGAAAATGTGGATTATACTCCTTATGAAGGATTTGAACTTCAAGGGTATCCAATAATAACAATTTCAAGAGGAAAAGTTATAGTAAAAGATAATGAGTTTATTGGAGAAAAAGGGTATGGACAATTTCTAAAAAGAGAAAAAACAAACTTTTCTAATATTTAAATAAATAGCGATTTTTCTAATTATAAAGAACCTTTTGTAAAATAAAAGGTTCTTGTTTCTAAATTTATCAAAATGATAAGATATATAGGTCATTAAATCGAGTATTAGCATGAATATTTACAACATTCGATAAATTTATTATTAAAATGATAAATTTATCATTTTAATAATAAGTTTATGGCTATAATTTTTAAAGATTAACCATTTATAGGCTTTAAAGTATTTACCATGATTACACCAAATGACATTAAGATGATTGCTAAAGCAGGCTTTTCTGAAAGAAACACAACTATAATCGTCATTACATTTTCTTTTGGTATTGGTCTTACCACTATGAAGTTTGCTATTGATACATTTCTACCATTTTTGCAGCCATTCTTTAGTGGAGTACAACCTCTTATAAGTTCACCAGCTGCTGTATGCTGTATCGTTTCAATTATAGCAAGTATTCTTTTTCCAATGGGTAAAGAAGATAAAGAATTAGTGAAATCAGCAATACAGAATGATCAATCTCCAATTAGTAGCTAATTAATATATGAATGGATATTCTTGAATGTATAGGAATTTAGAAATACATAGGAAAAGCTTAGCCTTATGCATCTAGAATCAGAAGGAAATATTTATGAAAAGGTTACAGGAGTTCTTGTGAAAAAGCAGAAATAATAATTAAATATAGAAATTATTTATAAATATCGCACAATAATAATGTATATTTGTAATCGTTAACTATATTTTAAATAAAAAATTGAGAAGGTGACAAATATTGAATAATGTGATTGGACAAAACATTCCAAGAGTAGATGCTTACGAAAAAGTTACTGGCAGAGTAAAATTTACGGATGATTTGATTTTAAATCAATGTCTTGTGGCAAAAGTGTATCATTCTACCATTGCCAATGGAATTGTAAAGTCAATTGATACCAGTGAAGCAGAAGATTTAGACGGGGTTATAAAGATTGTAACATTTAAAGATGTACCAAAACAAACTTATCCTACTCCAGGTCATCCCTGGTCAGTGGAACCTGCTCATCAAGATGTGGCAGACCGTAATATTTTGACAAGAAGAGTCCGTTATTATGGAGATGATATTGCAGCTGTTATTGCAGAGGATGAAGTAATCGCGACCCGGGCTTTAAAATTAATTAAAGTTGAGTACGAAGAATATAAGCCTGAGATACATCCAAGAGAATCTATGAAAGGGAGCAATCCTCCGATTCATGAAGAAAAGCCTGATAATATTCTTGCCAAAAGCGAGTATGAAATCGGCAATGTGAAAGAAGCTTTTGAATCGGCGGAAGTGGTTGTAAACGGAACTTATAAAACTCAGGTTGTGCAGCATTGCCATATTGAGAATCCTATCTCATATGCGTATATGGAGAAAGGACGTATTGTGATTGTCAGCTCTACACAGATTCCCCATATTGTAAAAAGGGTTGTAGGACAGGCATTGGGAATTTCATGGGGAAAAGTAAGAGTTATAAAGCCTTATATCGGTGGAGGATTCGGCAATAAACAGGATGTGTTATATGAGCCCTTGAATGCTTTTTTAACAACGCAGGTAGGCGGCCGTCCTGTAAAATTAGATATTACAAGAGAGGAAACTTTTGTTTGCACTAGAACAAGGCACTCCATAGAATATGATCTTAAAGCAGGAGTAAACAAAGAAGGAATAATCATTGGCAAAGAGATGTATGCTTATTCCAATCAAGGAGCATATGCTTCTCATGGTCATGCTATTGCTGCCAACGGTGCAACTGCATGGAGACATTTGTATCATGTAGACAATATTAAAGCAACGGCTTATACAATCTATACCAATACTCCTGTAGGTGGAGCCATGAGAGGATATGGCATTCCACAGATATGCTTTGCAAGTGAAGCTTTTATAGATGATATTGCTTATAAAATTAATATGGATCCATTAGAGTTTCGTAAGAAGAATTTAATTAAGGGATACTTTGAAGATCCTTATCTTACTCCTATAGCAGCCAATACAAATGGTGTTATGGAATGTATGGATAAGGGTGCTAAGTATATTAATTGGCAGAAAAAACGAGAACAATACCGAAATCAGACAGGGAATATCCGCAGGGGAGTCGGTATGTCGGTGTTTAGTTATAAAACTGGTGTATGGCCTATTTCTCTTGAAATAGCAGGTGCCAGACTGGTTATGAATCAAGACGGCAGTGTACAGCTTATGGTTGGAGCTACTGAGATAGGACAGGGTTCAGATACGGTATTTTCACAAATGGTAGCGGAAACTTTGCATATAAATATGGAAGATGTTCATATCCAGTCTATTCAGGATACTGATGTTACACCATTTGATACAGGTGCTTATGCATCCAGACAGTCTTATGTAACAGGTACCGCAGTAAAACAGTGTGCAGAACAGATGTATGAAAAGATTTTAACTTATGCCAAAACACTTCTGAAAGAAGAATATAACCAATTAGAGATTGAAGACGGATGGATCTTAGGGGATGGAAAAAAGATATTGTCCTTAGAAGAGTTAGCTATGGAAAGTTACTACAGCCTCAGCAATTCCTCTGTTATTACATCGGAAGTATCTCTTCAGGCGAAAAAGAATGCCATAGCAACCGGATGCTGCTTTGCAGAAGTAGAAGTAGATATTAAGCTTGGAAAAGTAAAGATTATAAAAATAATCAATGTCCATGACAGCGGAGTATTACTGAATCCTCAGCTTGCTGTTATGCAGATACATGGAGGAATGTCCATGGGAATTGGTTATGGATTAAGCGAGCAATTGCTTGTGGATGAGAAAACAGGCAGAGTCTTAAACGGTACATTGTTAGATTACAAAATGCCGACAACAATGGACTTACCGGATCTGGATGTTGATTTTGTAGAATTAGAAGAACCTACAGGACCTTATGGCAATAAAGCATTGGGAGAACCGCCGGCCATTCCGCCAGCTCCAGCTATTCGTAATGCTGTCTTACATGCAACCGGTGTCAGTCTTCATGAGATTCCTATGTCTCCTCAAAGATTAATTGATGCTTTTACCAAAGCAGGTTTAATATAGAAAGGAGAAATGTTATGTACGATATTAATCATTATTATAATGCAGCAACAATAAAAGAAGCAGTTTCCCTTCTTAAAGAACATTCTGATGCAAGAATTATTGCAGGAGGAAGTGATGTGCTAATCAAGATTCGAGAAGGAAAAATGGCAGGAACAGATCTGCTCTGTATTCGTGACATCAAGGAACTCCAGGGAGTTATTTTAACAGAAAATAAAGATATTCATATTGGTGCTGCCACTACTTTCAGTCATATTACCAATGATCCGATTATTCAAAAATATATTCCTGTTTTGGGAGAAGCAGTAGATCAAGTTGGCGGACCGCAGGTTCGAAATATTGGAACAATCGGCGGTAATATCTGTAATGGTGCGGTTAGTGCAGATAGTGCTCCTACAGTCTTTTCTTTGGATGCTAAATTAAAGATTGTCAGCAGTGACAGTGAAAGAATTGTACCGGTAAAAGAATTCTATTTAGGACCGGGACGTGTGGATCTGCATCCGGGCGAACTGCTTACACATATTATTATCCCTAAAGAGAATTACTGGGGATATTGGGGACACTATATTAAATATTCCATGAGAAATGCTATGGATATTGCTACATTAAGCTGTAGTGTTGTAAGCAAGATAAATTCTCAGACCAATGTTTTAGAGGATGTAAGAATTACATTTGGAGTTGCAGCACCTGTTCCTTACCGCTGCCATATGACGGAAAATGCCATCAAAGGAAAAATGATTAAGGAATCTCTTTATCAAGTAGTAGAAGATACCATTCGCCAAGAGATTAATCCAAGAGATTCATGGAGAGCTTCTAAAGCATTTCGTCTTCAAATCGGTGGAGAGATTGCAAAAAGGGCACTGGCAAAAACAATAGAACTTTCAAGGGGGAATCATCATGAATAAAGAGATGCGATTGGTAAAATGCATCGTAAATGGAAAAGAAGTAGCCGAATATGTAGACGTGAGGGAATCCTTATTGGATATGTTGCGTAACCGTTTAGGACTTACTTCGGTAAAAAAAGGCTGTGAAGTAGGAGAATGCGGTGCCTGCACTGTAATTATTGATGGCGAAACAGTTGATTCTTGTATCTATTTGGCAGTGTGGGCAGAAGGTAAGAATATTAGAACATTGGAAGGGCTCCTTGGAGAGAATGGAGAATTAACTAGAATTCAAGAGGCATTTATTGAAGAAGGAGCAGTTCAGTGCGGATTCTGCACACCAGGCTTTGTAATGTCAGCTACTGTTTTATTAGAACGAGGAGAAAAACTTTCCAGAGAAGCTATTAAAAAGCATATGGCAGGAAACTTATGCCGCTGTACTGGATATCACAATATTGTATCGGCAGTAGAAAAAGTGATAGAAGAAAATGGAGTTAATCAGAATTAGGTCATGTTTGAAAATCAACTAGTACAAGAATTAAAATAAATAAATTTGTAGATTTGATAAGTACAAAACCTGCAAAAATATTTGAATTATACCCTAAGAAAGGGACTATTGCAATTGGCACCGATGGAGATATTATTATAATTGACCCTAATAAAAAAGTTAAAATTATAAAATCAATGTTACAGAAAAATGTGGATTATACTCCTTATGAAGGATTTGAACTTCAAGGATATCCAATAATGACAATTCCAAGAGGAAAAATTATAGTAGAAGATAATGAGTTTGTTGGAAAAAAGGATATGGACAATTTCTAAAAAGAAAAAAAGTAGATTTCTCTATTATTGACTAAATAATAATTTTATAGTTATAAAGAACCTTTATAGATTAAAAAGGTTCTTTTTTCTTAATTTATCAAAATGATAAGATATATTACGAAGTTGAATATTAGAGTGAATATTTACAACATTCGATAAATTAATTATTAAAATGATAAATTTATCATTTTAATAATTAATTTATACATATAATTTTTCTCAATTAACCATTTATAGGCTTTAAGATGTTTGGCATAGATATTGCTTATTAAAATATATTAAAGGAGGAGGCAAAAAGTTAAAAAGAATATAAAAATTTTTCATTTTAAAGATTTTAAATAATTTAGTATGTAAATTCAAAATTTAATTATAAAAATTTAGGAGGCGTATTCATGCAAGATATTAAAAAATTAACTGAAAAATTAGGAAATTTCAAATGTGAAAAAATGTATAATAATGATTTCTTCTTAACTTGGGAAAAGACAGATGACGAACTTAATGCGGTATTTACAGTAGCAGATATTTTACGCAAAATGAGAGAAGATAATATATCTACAAAAATATTTGATAGTGGATTAGGTATTTCACTATTCCGTGATAATTCTACAAGAACAAGATTTAGCTTTGCAAGTGCATGTAACTTATTAGGATTAGAAGTTCAGGATTTAGATGAAGGAAAGTCACAAATTGCCCATGGAGAAACAGTACGTGAAACAGCGAATATGATTTCTTTCATGGCTGATGTTATAGGTATCAGAGATGACATGTTTATAGGTAAAGGAAATAAATATATGCATGAAGTATCTGAGGCAGTTCAAGATGGATATAAAGAAGGCGTTTTAGAACAACGTCCTACACTTGTAAATCTTCAATGTGATATAGACCATCCAACTCAATGTATGGCAGATTTACTTCATATAATTCATCATTTTGGAGGAGCAGAAAATCTTAAAGGTAAAAAAATAGCTATGTCTTGGGCATATTCACCATCTTATGGTAAACCACTTTCAGTTCCACAAGGTGTAATTGGATTAATGACAAGAATGGGAATGGAAGTTGTACTTGCTCATCCAGAAGGATATGACTTAATGCCTGAAGTAGAAGAAGTAGCAAGAAAAAATGCTGAAGCAAGCGGCGGTAAATTTATAAAAACTAATTCAATGAAAGAGGCTTTCGAAAATGCAGATATAGTATATCCTAAGAGCTGGGCACCTTTTGCATTCATGGAAAGACGTACAAACCTATATGGAGAAGGTAAATTTGAAGAAATAGATGTACTAGAAAAAGAATTATTACAAGAAAATGCTAAACATAAAGATTGGGAATGTACAGAAGAAATGATGAAGCTTACTAAAGATGGAAAAGCATTATATTTACACTGCTTACCAGCTGACATCACAGGAGTTAGCTGTAGTGAAGGAGAAGTAGCTGCATCAGTATTTGATCGTTACCGTGAACCACTTTACAAAGAAGCTGGATATAAACCTTATATTATTGCTGCAATGATATTCTTAAGCAAAGTTAAAAATCCAGTTGAAACAATTGAGAAGCTTTTAAAAGCAAATAATCCAAGATTTTACGGAAAATAATTATGATGTAATAAAAAATTTATTATATCTTTAAGGGGGAAAAGTTTGTATGGGCGACAAGATGCGACCAATTTCATTTGAAAGAATGATTACATGGATTATAAAAGAACTTAAAGAAAAGGAATCTATTTTTGGAATTCACAAGAATAAATTTTACAAAAATAATACTAATAAATATATAGAATTATTTGGAGAAAAACTGGCATCTCCAATTGGTCCTGCAGCAGGTCCTAATTCTCAATTAACACAAAACATAGTTGCATCTTACTTAACAGGGAGCCGTTTTATTGAATTAAAAACAGTGCAAGTTATTGATGGAGAGGATTTACCCGTAGCTAAACCATGTATTCATGCAGAAGATGAATGTTACAATGTGGAATGGTCTACAGAACTAACAGTGCCAGAAGCTTATGATGAGTATATAAAGGCTTGGTTCTTACTTCATGTTTTAATGAAAGAATTAAACTTAAGCAAAGAAAGAGACTTTATGTTTAATATGAGTGTAGGCTATGATTTAGAAGGTATAAAATCTCCTAAAGTTGATGCTTATATAGAAGGAATGAGAAATGCATCCACTACAAAGGTTTGGAAGGAATGCAAAGAAACATTAATTTCTAATATGGATTTATTCTCTAATTTTAGTAAAGAAGATTTGGACAAAATTTCACCAGTAGTTTGCCCGTCCATTACTTTATCTACACTACATGGATGTCCACCAGAAGAAATTGAAAAGATTGCAAAGTATCTTTTAGAAGAAAAAAATCTTCATACTTTTATAAAGATGAATCCAACTCTTTTAGGAGAAAAATTTGTTAGAGATACCTTTGATCAAATGGGATATGATTACGTAGTTCTTAATCCTAAACATTTTGTAAATGACTTGCAATATAAAGATGGAGTATCTATGCTTAAACGTCTAAAAGTTATTGCTAAAGAATTAAAATTAGAAATAGGAGTAAAGCTTACAAATACTCTGCCAGTTAAAATTGAAAATGGCGAATTACCTGGAGAAGAAATGTATATGTCAGGCCGCTCTCTTTTCCCACTAACTATATCTTTAGCAAGTAAATTAGCTTCAGAATTTGATGGAGATTTACAGATATCTTATTCTGGTGGTGCAGATTTCTTTAATGTAGAAAAAATCTTAAAAGCAGGCATTCAACCAATCACTTTTGCAACTACTATATTAAAACCAGGTGGTTATGAAAGAATAACTCAAATGGCTAAAAAGGTAGAAGATAATCTTAAAGGTGCATTTAAAGGTATAAATACAGAATATTTAAATGAGTTTGCAAAGTCAGCTTTAAATGATAAATATCACCTTAAAGATCTTAGACCTGTAAGCAGCAGGAAGATTTCTTCTGAACTTCCAATTTATGATTGTGCAATAGCACCTTGTACAATAGGATGCCCTATAAATCAACAAATACCTGAATATGTAGCTTTAGTTGGTGAGAAAAAATATGATGAAGCTTTCAACTTAATAGTTAAAGATAATGCTTCGCCAGCAATTACAGGAACTATATGCAATCACAATTGTCAATACAAATGTACAAGACTTGATTATGATGAATCAGTTTTAATTAGAGACATGAAAAAAGTAGCAGTTTTAAATGCTGCAGATAAGTATATTTCAAATATTAAAAAAGCGGACATAAAGAGTAATAAAAAAGTAGCAGTTATAGGAGCAGGTCCAGCAGGACTATCTGTTGCACTTTTCTTAAGAAGAAATGGTGTAGATGTAACTGTAATGGATAGAAAAGAAAGACCTTATGGCGTTATAGAATATGTTATTCCAGAGTTTAGAATTTCTTCTGAAATGATTAAAAAAGACTTTGAACTTGTTAAAAAACAAGGAGTTAATTTTAAATTTGGTATTGATGAAAAATTAGATGTAGATGCACTAAAGAGTGAATATGATTATGTGGTACTAGCAATAGGTGCTTGGAAACCAGGTAATTTACCATTAAAAGAAGGCGGAGAAAAAGCTGTTGATGCTATTTCATTCCTTGAAAATAACAAAAGTTCTAAAGGAAACATGAATTTAGGAAAGCATGTATGTGTCATCGGTGGTGGCGACGTAGCTATGGATGCAGCACGTGCAGCTAAAAGAACTCCAGGAGTAGAAAAAGTTTCTATAGTTTATAGAAGAACTAAAAAATATATGCCAGCTAGCTTAGAAGAAATAGAGTTAGCTCAATCAGAAGATATATTATTTAAAGAATTACTTTCACCAATATCAATAAAAGATTCCAAATTAATTTGTGAAGAGATGAAATTAGGAGAAAAAGATGCTTCAGGAAGAAGAAGACCTGTAAGTTCTGGCAAAATTGTGGAGATAGAAGCAGATACAGTTATTTCTGCTGTAGGACAGCAAATAGACAGTGATTTACTTAGAAAAAATAAAATAAAATTGGATTCTAAAGGTTTCCCTAAGGTAAACAAAGCTTGTGAGACAAACGTTACTAATGTATATGTTGCTGGGGACATGAAAGAAGGACCATCTACTATTGTTAAAGCTATAGCTGATGGTAAAGCAGTATCTAAAGATATTTTATTAAAAGAAGGATTAAGTAATGATTTTGATAAAAAAGTCTTTACTGTAAATGAAAAGGAAACATATAACAAGAAAGGTATATTAAAAGCTTCTGATTGTTTAGAAAAAGAATCAGATAGATGTCTATCTTGTAACAAGGTATGTGAAATTTGTGTAGACGTTTGTCCTAACAGAGCAAATATAGTTGTTAATGTGGATGAAGGTTTCCAATCTTCACATCAAATAATACACTTAGATGGAATGTGCAATGAGTGTGGTAACTGTGGTATATTCTGTCCTTATGAAGGAAATCCATATAAAGATAAAACAACAGTTTTTTGGAGCAAAGAAGATTTTGAAGATAGTACAAACAAAGGATTTTTAATCATAGATAAAGATAAAGGAGTCTGCAAAGTTAGAAAAGAAAATGCTGAGGTTGTAGATTATACTGTTGGTGAATTAAATGTCATCTCAAATGAAATGGAAAATATGATTAAAACTTTCATAAATAAATATAGCTATATGTCATAAAGAATATTTAGAATTGGGGAGGTAAATCAGATGTTGTTGATTGGAAATGGAAAAGTTATAACTAGAGATAATACTAGACCAATCATAGACAATGGGTGTGTTGCTGTTGAGAAAAATAAAATTATTGAAATTGGATCAACTGAAACTCTAAAAAATAAATATAAAGGATACCAATTTATAGATGCAAAAGGCAAACTTATAATGCCAGGATTTATAAATACTCATATGCACTATTATAGTACTTTTGCTAGAGGTATGGCTAATGATAGTCCTCCAGCAAAATCATTCCCTGATATACTTAAAGGTCTTTGGTGGAGATTAGATAAAGTATTAAATTTAGAAGATGTTTACTATAGTGCTATGGTACCTATGGTTGATCAAATAAAAAATGGAGTAACTACTGTATTTGATCATCATGCTAGTGCTCATGCTGTCAAAGGAAGCTTATTTAAAATAGCAGAGGCAGCAGAGACAATGGGAATTCGTAGTAATTTGTGTTATGAAACTTCCGATAGAGATGGAGAAAAAATTGCACAAGAAGGCATCGACGAAAATGCAGAATTTATTAAATATTGTAATGGTAAAAAGGATGATATGATCAAAGGAATGTTTGGACTTCATGCATCTATGACAATTTCTGAAAAGACTTTAGAAAAATGTGTGGATGCAGCTAAAAGCTTAAACACAGGCTTCCATGTTCATTGCGGAGAAGGTATTGAAGATTTAGAAGATTCAAAAGAAAAGTATGGCAAGGGCGTTATAGAAAGATGGTACGATGCAGGAGTTCTTTGTGATAAAACCATAGCAGTACATTGTATTTATGTTTCAGATGATGAAATGGAAATGATCAAAGAAAAGAATTCAATAGTAGTTCATAATCCTGAGTCAAACATGGGAAATGCAGTAGGTGTTTCTCCAGTGCTTAAAATGTATAAAAAGGGAATTTTATTAGGATTAGGAACTGATGGATATACTCCAGATATTACTGAATCTTATAAAGTTGCTAACATTATCCATAAGCATGCTGCTAAAGATTCAACTGTGGCATGGGGTGAAATTCCTGAAATGTTATTTGAGAACAACAGAAAAATTACCGAAAGATTTATTGATGATAAGGTTGGAATTTTAAAAGAAGGTGCACTAGCGGATATAATTGTAGTAGATTATAATCCACCAACACCAATTAATGAAAATAATATTAACAGCCATATATTATTTGGTATCAATGGAAGACATGTTGATACAACTATTATAAATGGTAAGGTTTTAATGGAAGATAGAAAACTTCTTCATGTTGATGAAGAGAGAATTATGGCTAGAAGCAGAGAACTAGCAACTGAAGTTTGGAAAAGATTTTAATTTATAAGGTTTTGGAGGGGTTTTAAATGGAAACTATTAAAAAAGAAGAAATATTAAAATTAGCTGAGAAATATAAACCAGAGATGGCAAAATTCTTAAGAGATATGATTAGAATTCCAAGTGAAAGCTGTCAAGAGAAAGAAGTAGTACTTAGAATAAAAGAAGAGATGGAAAAAGTAGGATTTGATAAAGTAGAAATAGATCCTATGGGAAATGTATTAGGATATATAGGTCATGGAAAACATGTTATAGCTATGGATGCTCATATAGATACAGTTGGAATAGGTGATAGAAATCTATGGAATTATGATCCTTATGAAGGATATGAAGATGATGAAATAATAATAGGAAGAGGAGGAACAGACCAAGAAGGCGGAATGGCTTCTATGGTTTATGCTGGAAAGATAATCAAAGATCTTGGACTAGAAGATGATTACACATTAATAGTAACTGGTACTGTACAAGAAGAAGACTGTGATGGACTATGCTGGCAATATATAATCAATGAAAGCAAAATAAAACCAGAATTTGTTGTGATCACAGAGCCAACTTCCTTAAATATATACAGAGGACACAGAGGAAGAATGGAAATAAAAGTTACAACTCGTGGTGTTAGCTGTCACGGATCAGCACCAGAAAGAGGAGATAACGCAATATTTAAAATGGCTCCTATACTAAATGAATTAAAAGCTTTACATGAAAACTTAAAATATGATGAATTCTTAGGAAAAGGTAGTTTAACTGTATCTGAAATATTCTTCTCATCACCTTCAAGATGTGCTGTTGCAGATGGATGTACTATATCTGTAGACAGAAGACTTACTGATGGTGAAACTTGGGAATATGCAATTCAACAAATTAAGAATTTACCAGCAGTTAAAGCTGCAAATGCTGAAGTTGAAATGTATAGCTATGAAAGACCTTCATATACTGGTTTAGTATACCCAACAGAATGTTTCTTCCCAACTTGGGTATTAAAAGAAGATCACCCAGCATGTGAAACAGCTGTAAAATGCTATAAAGATCTATTCAAGAGTGAACCAAAAGTTGATAAATGGACATTCTCTACAAATGCAGTTTCTATAATGGGTAGATATGGAATACCATGTATAGGATTTGGACCAGGACATGAAGATCAAGCTCATGCTCCTAATGAAAAAACTTGGAAAGATGAATTAGTAAAATGTGCAGCAATGTATGCACTTATTCCAATAACTTATGTAAAAGAATTTGCTAACAAATAGTAGGGGGTATAGGACATGGGGTTAAGTAAATTAGTTATAGCATTAGGTGGAAACGCACTTCAAGAATCTGGAACCCCTGCGACAGCAGAAGCTCAATTAGAAGTAGTTAAAAAGACTTGCGAGTATATAGCAGAGCTTAGTTGCAGAAAATATGAAATTGCAATAGTTCATGGAAATGGACCACAAGTAGGAAGAATTCTACTTGCATCAGAAGCAGCTGCAAATGTTACACCATCTATGCCTTTTGATGTATGTGGTGCTATGAGTCAAGGTTATATAGGATATCATATTCAGCAATCTCTTAGAAAAGCTTTAGCTGACAGAAATAAAAATACACCAGTGGCAACAATTGTTACACAGGTAGTAGTGGATAAAGATGACATTGCTTTTAAAAACCCTACTAAACCTATAGGAGCTTTTTATAGTGAAGAAGAAGCTAAAAAACTTCAAGAAGAAAAGGGTTATGTGATGAAAGAAGATTCTGGAAGAGGATGGAGAAGAGTAGTAGCTTCACCAGCACCTAAAAGAATAGTAGAGATTTCATCAGTTAAAGAACTATGGAATTCAACTATATGTATAGCAGCAGGCGGTGGCGGTATTCCAGTTATTGAAAAGGAAGATGGATCATTAGAGGGAGTTGCCGCAGTTATAGATAAAGATCTTGCAGCTGAAAAACTTGCTGAAGATGTTAATGCAGATACTTTAATGATACTTACAGAGGTTGAAAAGGTATCAATAAACTTTAATAAACCTAATCAAGCTGATCTTAATCATATTACTGTAGAAGAAGCTGAAAAATATATGGAAGAGGGACATTTTGCTCCTGGATCAATGCTTCCTAAGGTTAAGGCAGCAGTAATGTTTGCAAAAGCGAACCCAAATCATAAAGCTATAATAACTTCACTTTACAGTGCAGTAGATGCACTAGAAGGTAAGACAGGAACAGTTATCACACTAAATAAATAAGATTAAATTTAATTTGAGAGTTGAAAGTAAAGAATTGAGGGCTAAAAAACTTCTTAACTTTCAGCTCTCAATTTTTAAATATAGTTTATTCTAAAAGTTTCTTTATGAGTAATAAAATATAAATATATTAATTATGGGGTGAGCTCTTATGTCTGAATTTATTTTAAATGGTGAAAGAATCAACGTTGAAGAAGATATAAACTTTCTTGAATATCTAAGAGAATATAAAAATTTAACCTCAGTGAAAAACGGTTGTGCAGAAGGAGCTTGTGGTGCTTGCATGATAATTGTAGATGGCAAAGCTATGAGAGCTTGTTTATTTACAACTGTAAAAGCAGATGGGAAAAATATATTGACTGTTGAAGGGCTTTCAGAAAAAGAGAAAGAGGTATTCGTTTGGGCTTTTTCAAAAGCTGGTGCAGTTCAATGCGGTTTTTGTATACCGGGGATGATTATAAGTGCAAAGGCACTTTTAGATAAGAATTTAGATCCAAGTAAAAAAGAAATTAAAGCAGCTATTAGAGGAAATGTTTGTAGGTGTACTGGATACGTTAAAATAATAAAAGCCATTGAAATGGCAGCAGAAGCATTTAGAAATGGTGGAATTTTACCTGATGAAAAATATAAAGGTAAAATAGGTGAAAATATTCCAAGAATAGATGCAAAGGATAAAATCTTAGGTACCGGAAAATATGTAGATGACATGAAAGTAGAGGGAATGGTTTATGGCTCTGCTTTAAGAACGAAATATCCTAGAGCTTTAGTAAAGAGTATTGATATTTCAGAAGCTTTAAAACATCCAGAAGTAGAAGCGGTACTTACGGCAGAAGATATACCAGGAAAGAGATTTATAGGACATATATCAAAAGATTGGCCAGCTTTAATAGCAGTAGGAGAAGAAACAAGATATGTTGGAGATTCAGTTGCACTAGTTGCAGCAAAGAGTAAAAAAGCTTTAAAAGAAATACTTAATCTTATAAAAGTAGAATATGAAGAGTTGGAGCCTTTAAGTACTCCTTCTATGGCAATGGAGGAAAATGCACCTAAAATCCATCCTGATGGAAATATTTTAAGAGTAGAAAAAGTAAAAAGAGGTAACGTGGATGAAGCTATAGCTAATTCTAAGTATGTAGTTACAAATCATTATTCTACTCCTTTTACTGAACATGCTTTTTTAGAGCCAGAAAGTGCTGTAGCTATGCCAGAGAGTGATGGGATTCTTATCTATACTGGAGCTCAAGGGATATATGATGAACAAAGAGAAGTTTCTGAGCTTTTAGGACTTCCTCATGAAAAGGTAAGGGTTATAAGCAAATACGTGGGAGGCGGTTTTGGTGGAAAAGAGGATATGAGTGTACAACATCATGCTGCTCTACTTGCTTGGTATATGAAAAAGCCTGTAAAAGTAACTTTAAGCCGTAAGGAAAGTATAATGATTCATCCTAAGAGACACGCTATGGAAATGACTATTACTACTGCTTGTGATGAAGAAGGAAATTTAACAGCATTTAAAGCTGAAATTATAGCAGATACTGGTGCCTATGCATCATTGGGTGGACCTGTACTTCAAAGGGCTTGTACTCATGCAGCAGGACCATATAGATGTTCAAATGTGGAGATAAAAGGTACAGCAGTATATACCAATAATCCTCCAGGTGGAGCTTTTAGAGGTTTTGGTGTAACTCAGTCAGTTTTCGGATCAGAATGTAATCTAAATCTTTTAGCGGAAAAAGTAGGTATATCTCCTTGGGAAATAAGATTTAAAAATGCAGTAGAACCGGGAGATATATTGCCTAATGGACAAATTGCAGATGAAGGAACTGCTATCAAAGAAACTATATTGGCTGTAAAAGATGCATATGAAAATAATAAATATGCTGGAATAGCTTGCTGTATGAAAAATGCAGGAATTGGTGTTGGATTACCTGATATTGGTAGATGTAATTTAGTAGTGATAGATGGAAAAGTTCACATAAGAACTAGTGCAGCTTGTATAGGACAAGGACTTGGAACAATTCTTACACAAATAATATGTGAAACAACAAATTTATTACCACAGCAGATAATTTTAGATTTACCAGATACTCTGGTTGCACCAGATTCAGGAACAACTACAGCATCAAGACAAACAGTATTTACTGGAGAAGCTACAAGAGTGGCAGCATTAAAGCTTAAAGAAATGTTATTAACTAAATCACTAGAAGAATGTGAAGGGGAAGAATTCTATGGAGAATATAAAGGTATCACAGATCCTATTAATTCTGACAAAGAAAATCCAGTAAGTCACGTAGCTTATGGTTATGCAACACAAGTTGTTATCCTTGATGAAGATGGAAGGGTAGAAAAAGTAGTTGCAGCACACGATGTAGGAAAGGCTATAAATGTTACTAATGTAGAAGGACAAATTGAAGGTGGAGTAGTTATGGGACTTGGATATGCATTTACAGAAGATTATCCATTAAACAACTCTGTTCCTACTGCTAAATTTGGAACCTTAGGATTATTTAGAGCTACAGATATACCAGAAATTGAATCCATAATAATTGAAAAGAACACAAATGATTTAGCTTATGGTGCAAAAGGAGTAGGAGAAATCACAACTATACCAACAGCTCCAGCAGCTCAAGGAGCCTATTTAAAATTTGATGGACAATTTAGAAAAAAACTTCCTTTTGATGACACGGTTTATAGAAAAAAGAAATAATTGTTTAAATGTTTTTTAAAATGGCTATATTTTAGAAAATGTTGAAGATATATCAATTTTTAAGGGAAGCACTTTTGGGGTGCATATCACTTTGGCTTCCCTTGTTTCAATTTTTATAAAAGTTATGAACTTATTTCAAGCATATATTAACTGTAATATTATTCTCCAGTTGTTTCGTAAATATTTCAATAAGTTTTTGTTTATCATTTCAATAATATTTGTTTTTTCAGTTACCATAGGATTAGTTAAAGGACGATTGTCTCAAATAACTATATGATTATAAACATCTTCATAGCTTTTGGCTCAATTAATTCCTTTATATAAATAATACTATTATCCCCCATACTATTTAGTAATTTCTTTTTCAAATATTATTTCGTAATCTGTAGGTTTTCCATGAGAATTATAGTACATAGGAAGAACTTGCACTAATCTCCATCCGCTTTTAGCATATTCATCTATAATTTCATGATGGTCGGCACTAGAAAAGAGTCCTCCTAGTGTTGTTGGCACATATTTATATTCATACATAACCATTCCTCCAGTAAATTATAATTTTTCTACTTTA
>NZ_JBSVQM010000035.1:0-31976 GCF_054863625.1 Clostridium sp. Marseille-QA1073
ATATTTTATATTTATTTTAGACTTTAAATTTTTATTTAAAGTCTTTTTATTATCTTTTAATTGTGATAAAGTAAATAAATTAAGCATATTATTTATTTAATAATTTTAGTTAGGAGGTTTTATTTATGAAATTAGACTTAGGAATAAATAAATCGGAACTTATTAAATTCTGCATTATGATAGTGTTAGGTAGTTTTATATGTGCTGTTGGTATAAACCTATTTATTATACCTTCTAACCTATTGAGTGGTGGGCTTTCTGGTATAGCTTTAATACTTCAGTACATAGCTAAAATCCCTATGGGTTACACTATATTAATATTAAATATTCCACTATTTATTTTAAGTGCTCGTAAAATAAATAAAAAATTTACTGTTTTAACAGCCTTTGGTACTTTATCTCTTTCTTTAGGATTAATAATATCTCAACCTTTAAATACTGTATTATCACCTGTAGCAGAATCAAATTTATTATTATATTGTATTTATGGTGGAGTTTTAAATGGCCTTGGTCTTGGAATAGTATTTACTAATCATGGTTCAACCGGTGGATTAGATATAGTAGGCGTATATATGAAAAAGAAATTTGGTATAAACTTAGGTTCTGTAAGTTTTGGAATAAATCTTATAATAGTATCAGTGGGAAGTTTATTATTTGGTTTTAATATTGGATTATATACTCTTATCTCTATGTATACAACTGCTTTTATTATGGAAAAAGTTATTAAGGGCTTTAATAGCCAAAAAATGATTTTTATAATTACTCAAAAGCAAAAAGAAGTTACAAAAGCTATTATGGAGGAATTAGGTAGGGGAGTTACTGTATTGTATGGTGAAGGCGCTTATACTCACGATAAAAGAAATGTACTTTATTGTATAGTCTCCTTAGGACAGCTTCCTAAAACTAAGCATATTATAAAATCTGTTGATAGCTCTGCATTTGTATCAATTATAGACACTGCTGAAGTTCAAGGAAAAGGTTTTTCTAATCCTTTATCATAGTAAAATTATATATACTTATTTAAAGTCAAAAGCAATAATTTATCTATAATTCATATGTAATATGCAATATTAAATAAAAAACTTTTATCATAAAAAAAGTAAAACCCCAATATTAGGGTTTTACTTTTTTTATTAAATTTAACTGCTGTACCATAAGAAATAACTTCAGAAGTTTCGTTAATTATTGAGCTTGTAGTATAGCTTATATTAATAATTCCATCCGCTTCTAAGCTTTCAGCTTCTTCTCCCATTCTCTTTGTTGCTATTAATCTAGCTTCATTCATCATTTGAGAATAGTCTACTCTCTCTTCACCTACTAAAGTTTTAAGTCCACTTAATATATCTTTTCCTAGGTTTTTAGATCATACAACGAATCCTTATACTATAGATATTGTCTCTATTTCTTTTCCATTAATATAATCAGTATTTGCTAATATTATCTTCATCATCTCGTTTAATTTCCTTAATTCTCTCAATCATATTATATACAAGTGGTAAAACTAGAATTATACTAAATATTAGCATAAAAATCATAGCAACCTTTGATATTAAATCGCCAGGAAATTCATTCATCATAATAAATTCTTCAATTGATGAGTAAATAAATGCTCCACCTAAACATAGAAAAATTAGTGTTATAATAATTATGGTTGTTAATACTTTTTTTATAAACTCAACTTATTTTATAATATTTAACTGTATTTTAATGCTATTTGCTACACTACTAATAAATTATATTATTCTTGAGAATTTTCAATATATATACTTCTTGTAGGAAAAGCTACTGAAACTTTTTCTTCTTCCAGTATCTCCATTATTTTAAAATTAATCTCTTCTTTAATAGTTAAATAATCCTTAAGTCCTGCCTTACTAGTGTAATAACAAATAGATATATCTAAACTATTTATGTTAAAATTTTCAAAAGTAACTAGGATACCATCGTTATCAACACCCTCATGTAATTCCAACATCTTCTTTATTTTATCAATACAGGTTTGTATTTTTTCTTTAGGAGTATTATAAGTCACCCCTAAATTAAATTTAATTCTTCTTTTATCTCTTCTATTAAAATTAAATATTGAATCATTAGCTAGAATTGAATTAGGTACTGTAATTAATGCCTCATCAACAGTTCTAATCTTAGTACTTCTAAATGAAATATCTTCAATAGAACCTTCTAGTCCTTTACACTGAATCCAGTCTCCAATCGAAAAAGGTTTGTCTAATATTATTATAATTCCTGCAATAATATTAGAAGCAGCATCTTTTGATGCTAAAGCAAATGCTAATCCTCCTAATCCTAATCCTGTAATAAATGCTTTTAGATTATATTCCCATTTTTCAGCAATCATATATATTGCTAAAGCTATAATTATAAGCTTTAATGTTTTTGATATAAAAGGATATAATATTTTATCTACTTTAACATCATAATTCTCCATTTTATCGAATATTAGTGATGAATCCTCTGTTAAATTCATAAATCCTTGAGCTATCAATATAATAACTGAGCTATCAAATATTCTTTGTATTATTTTAGGACTTAAATAAAGCATCTCCCTAAAAGCCATAGCTACTATATAAAAACCTAATATTAAAAAAAAGTTTCTTAATGGTCTTTCAAAAGCTTGCACTATTTTTAAAGCACCTTTAATTCCAGCTTTAGATAAAACTTTCATTAATGCTTTCATCACATACTTAGTAAATATATTTCTTAAAAATAGTATTAATACAAATACTCCAACAGCAATAGCAATCTTTCTCCATGTTACATATAATGGATTTCTCACTATAGCTTGTATAAATTCATTATTAAATACATCACTTAAAACTAATGCTAACATAAAATCTCCCTTCTTATTATCCTATTAAATAGTATATGTTAAATTTCCTATATTTATATTCTATAGCAATTATATGCATGTATACATTGTATTCGTCACATATTGAGATATTATGATAAAATATCTCTACTTTCAATAAAATATAAATGTTTTTTATCAAATTCTGCAGAAAATTTTTAATACTATTTTAAAACATTATACATAAAAATACATATAGTCTCAAATTTTGTATTATAAATAGAAGTAATCTACATAAATATAATTTGTGAGCTTGTATTTATATATGTTAATAATAATTATTATAAATATATCTTCATAGATTTAAAAGAACATTTCGACAAATTATGATATAAAATTGTAAACTTTAATTATTTTACATTTCATTTTATTTACTTTAAAACATAAACTTCTAAATATGAAAATTTGTAACTAATTATCAGGGATTTTTACCAATTAAAAGTTAAGAATGAAAGATTATTGATGCCTATTTCTTAAATTTACTTATCTTAGAAATCTGAAATTTGAGTTAAAGAAAATTGTAGTACTCCATAGATAGCATTACTATATATAAAATTCAGCGATTTAATTAGAAGAAACTCTTAATTCTTTTTTCATAAAGCTAAAAAAAGCTTAGTACTTTGTACTAAGCTTTGGTGGCTCACCGGGGGATCGAACCCCGGACACCATGATTAAAAGTCATGTGCTCTACCGACTGAGCTAGTGAACCATATTGTTAGCTAAGAAAACTTAGCTAACATTACCTGGCAACAACCTACCCTCCCACACAGTCTCCCGTGCAGTACTCTCGGCGTCCTAAGGCTTAACCTGCCTGTTCGGAATGGAAAGGGGTGTTACCCTTAGGACCATCATCACCAGATCTAAATTTGTTATAAACGTCGTACTACTTCGTCAACTGCATTCGCTGTGGTGCTCATTTACCATTAGTAAACTCCACTCCTCACTCATTTGTTTCCTTGTATTACTCGTTTCTATCAAATTTTAAAAATTTATATAAGCTTCAAAGAAATTATTCTCTGAAAATTGCACAGTGAAATTAATTAGGTCAAGCCCTCGACTTATTAGTATGAGTCAGCTGAACATGTTACCATGCTTACACCTCTCACCTATCAACCTGGTGTTCTTCCAGGAGTCTTACTAACTTATGTTATGGGAAATCTCATCTTAGGGGGGGCTTCACGCTTAGATGCTTTCAGCGTTTATCCCTTCCAGACATAGCTACCCAGCTGTGCCACTGGCGTGACAACTGAGCCGCAGAGGTCTGTCCATGTCCCGGTCCTCTCGTACTAAGGACAGCTCCCCTTCGTTCACCCGCGACGGATAGGGACCGAACTGTCTCACGACGTTCTGAACCCAGCTCGCGTACCCTTTAATGGGCGAACAGCCCAGCCTTGGGACCTACTTCAGCCCCAGGATGCGACGAGCCGACATCGAGGGTGCCAAACCTCCCCGTCGATGTGGACTCTTGGGGAGATCAATACCTCATCCCCGGTGGCTTTTATCCGTTGAGCGATGGCCCTCCCGAGGAACCACCGGATCCACTAAGCCCGACTTTCGACCTGCTCACTTGTCTGTGTCGCAGTCAGGCTCCCTTCTGCCTTTGCACTCTTCGAACGATTTCCGACCGTTCTGAGGGAACCTTTGGGCGCCTCCGTTACTTTTTTGGAGGCGACCGCCCCAGTCAAACTGCCCACCTAACAATGTCCCGTGACCTGATTCAAGGCCTCCGGTTAGAATTCCAGTACTATCAGGGTGGTATCCCAAGGATGACTCCACAAAGGCTGACGCCCTTGCTTCCAAGTCTCCCACCTATCCTGTACAGATAGTACCGGAAACTCAATCTTAAATTACCGATGGCTCTGAGGTCTTTCCGTCCAATCGCGGGTAGCAAGCATCTTCACTTGCACTACAATTTCCTTAGTTACTGTTGGGAGCAATTGCCCAAATCATTACGCCATTCGTGGGGGGGTCGGAACTTACCCGACAAGGAATTTCGCTACCTTAGGACCGTTATAGTTACGGCCGCGTTTACTGGGGGCTTAAGTTCGTGCCTTCGTTTGCACTAAGCAATCCCCTTAACCTTCCAGCACCGGGCAGGCGTCGGCCCCTATACATCAGCTTTTCTGCTTAGCAGGAACCTAACGTGTTTTTGCTAAACAGTTGCTTGGGCCTATTCTCTGCGGCCTACTTGCGTAGGCACCCCTTCTCCCGAAGTTACGGGGTCAATTTGCCGAGTTCCTTAACAGCAATTCTTCCGATGGTCTTAGGATTCTCTCCTCACCTACCTGTGTCGGTTTGCGGTACGGGCATAAGCTTCCTCCATAGAGGCTTTTCTTGGCAACTGTCGGTCAGATGCACTACTTACCTAAGGGCTTCCCCATCACGCCTCAGCTAATGTAGGTGGATTTGCCTATCCTACATACCTAAACGCTTAGACTATCAATAGCTAGCACATCTTATCCTCCTGCGTCACCCCATTTGTAATAACGTCTGCTAGTGGTACAGGAATATCAACCTGTTGTCCATCACCTACGCCTTTCGGCCTCGGCTTAGGTCCCGACTAACCCTGAGCGGACGAGCCTTCCTCAGGAAACCTTAGGTTTTCGACCGACAGGATTCTCACCTGTCTCTCGCTACTTATGCCAACATTCTCACTTCTGCATCGTCCACCGCTCCTTCCGGTACGACTTCAGCCAATGCAGAAAGCTCCTCTACCGCGTACACGTAGTGTACACCCATAGCTTCGGTGGTAGTTTAGCCCCGGACATCTTCGGCACCGAGATCTCTTGACTAGTGAGCTATTACGCACTCTTTGAATGAGTGGCTGCTTCGCTAACATCCTAGTTGTCTTAGAAATCCCACATCCTTTACCACTTAACTTACACTTTGGGACCTTAGCTGATGGTCTGGGCTGTTTCCCTTTTGACTACGGATCTTATCATTCGCAGTCTGACTGCCGAAATAAAAGTATATGGCATTCGGAGTTTGATAAGGTTCGGTAAGCGATATGCCCCCTAGCCTATTCAGTGCTCTACCTCCATTACTCAATTAATCGACGCTAGCCCTAAAGCTATTTCGAGGAGAACCAGCTATCTCCGAGTTCGATTGGAATTTCTCCCGTTATCCACAGCTCATCCCATGGTTTTTCAACACCAACGTGGTTCGGTCCTCCACGAGATTTTACTCGCTTCAACCTGGCCATGGATAGGTCACCCGATTTCAGGTCTACGACATGCAACTTTGCGCCTATTCAGACTCGGTTTCCCTTCGGCTCCGTACCTTAAGTACTTAACCTCGCTACATATCGTAACTCGTTGGCTCGTTCTACAAAAAGCACATCGTCACACATATAAAGTGCTTCGATCGGTTGTAGGCACAGGGTTTCAGGTTCTATTTCACTCCCCTCCCGGGGTTCTTTTCACCTTTCCCTCACGGTACTTCTCCACTATCGGTCACTAGGTAGTATTTAGCCTTGGGAGGTGGTCCTCCCTGCTTCCCACAAGGTTTCACGTGTCTCGTGGTACTCTGGATCAGAACTTAAGGTCTTCTCGTTTCACTTACAGGTCTATTACCTTCTACGGAGTAGCTTTCCAGCTATCTTCAGTTACAATAGCCACCTCTTTTATGTTCTGTCCTCAACCCCCAAGCCAAAGGCTTAGGTTTGGGCTCTTTCCCTTTCGCTCGCCGCTACTTAGGAAATCGATTTTTCTTTCTCTTCCTCCGGGTACTTAGATGTTTCAGTTCCCCGGGTTTACCTCTATATACCTATGTATTCAGCATATAGTACATGGCGTAGCCATGTAGGTTTCCCCATTCGGAAATCTTTGGATCACAGACTATTTGCGTCTACCCAAAGCTTATCGCAGCTTATCACGTCCTTCTTCGGCTCCTAGTGCCAAGGCATTCACCCTGCGCCCTTTGTAGCTTGACCTATCTAAAAATCAATTATACAAATTCGCATAAATAGAATTCAAAAACTTTGTTTTTAAACTTATTTCTGTTTGTCTTGACGAAATTGTTTATTTATCTTTTAAATTTAAAGGATATTTAAACAAATATTTTCACTGTGCAATTTTCAAAGAACAATTGAGCTTTTCCTCTGTCCCGTAGGACCTTGGTCGCTCAAAATTAAACAGAGATAGTACCAGTTTTCGTAGAAGAGTTACCAACTACGTCGACTCCCTAGAAAGGAGGTGATCCAGCCGCAGGTTCTCCTACGGCTACCTTGTTACGACTTCACCCCAATCACTAATCCCACCTTCGGCCGCTGGCTCCTTGCGGTTACCTCACGGACTTCGGGTGTTACCAGCTCTCATGGTGTGACGGGCGGTGTGTACAAGGCCCGGGAACGTATTCACCGCGACATGCTGATTCGCGATTACTAGCAACTCCCGCTTCATGTAGGCGAGTTTCAGCCTACAATCCGAACTGGGATTGGTTTTTAAGTTTAGCTCCACCTCACGGTCTTGCATCTTGTTGTACCAACCATTGTAGCACGTGTGTAGCCCTAGACATAAGGGGCATGATGATTTGACGTCATCCCCACCTTCCTCCCGGTTAACCCGGGCAGTCTCACTAGAGTGCTCAACTTAATGGTAGCAACTAATGATAAGGGTTGCGCTCGTTGCGGGACTTAACCCAACATCTCACGACACGAGCTGACGACAACCATGCACCACCTGTCTCCCTGCCCCGAAGGGCTTCCCTCATTACAGGTAATTCAGGGGATGTCAAGTCTAGGTAAGGTTCTTCGCGTTGCTTCGAATTAAACCACAGCGTAACCACTAGCGGCGAGCCCCGTCAATTCCTTCAGGTTTTCCTAATCTTGCGATCGTACTCCCCAGGCGGAATACTTATTGTGTTAACTGCGGCACAGAAGGGGTCGATACCTCCTACACCTAGTATTCATCGTTTACGGCGTGGACTACCAGGGTATCTAATCCTGTTTGCTCCCCACGCTTTCATGCCTCAGCGTCAGTTACAGTCCAGAAAGCCGCCTTCGCCACTGGTGTTCTTCCTAATCTCTACGCATTTCACCGCTACACTAGGAATTCCGCTTTCCTCTCCTGCACTCTAGACACCCAGTTTCAAATGCAGCACCCAAGTTGAGCCCGGGTATTTCACATCTGACTTAAATGTCCTCTTCACCGCATCCTTTTTACGCCCGGTAAGTCCACGGGACGCTTGCTTTGCCGCACAAAAGCGTACGCGGCTGCTGGCACGTAGTTAGCCGTGGCTTCCTCATATGGTACCGTCATTATCTTCCCATATGACAGAACTTTACAACCCTAAGGCCTTCTTCATTCACGCGGCGTTGCTGCGTCAGGGTTTCCCCCATTGCGCAATATTCCCCACTGCTGCCTCCCGTAGGAGTCTGGACCGTGTCTCAGTTCCAATGTGGCCGATCACCCTCTCAGGTCGGCTACGCATCGTCGCCTTGGTGAGCTGTTACCTCACCAACTAGCTAATGCGCCGCGGGTCCATCTCATAGCGGATTGCTCCTTTGGTACAAAAGTCATGCGACCTTCATACTTTATGCGGTATTAATCTCCCTTTCGGGAGGCTATTCCCCTCTATGAGGCAGGTTACCCACGTGTTACTCACCCGTCCGCCGCTAATCCACTCCCGAAGGAGCTTCATCGCTCGACTTGCATGTGTTAGGCACGCCGCCAGCGTTCGTCCTGAGCCAGGATCAAACTCTCAATTTAAAAGTTTGTATCTTGATTGCTCAAGTAAAGTTTGCTGACTATTAATAGTCATTTTAAGTTTCTTTCGAAACTCAATGAATTAACTGGTTTTACCTATTTCTCTGTTTAATTTTCAAAGACCAAATTATTTAGTAATTTTTACCGTCGTTTTTCGACTGCTTAATCAGTTTATCACTTATTTTTTTGCTTGTCAACAACTTTTTTAATTTAATTTAAAAAGTTAATTGAACAGCTTGTCACTATCGAGTCTGTGTCGCAGCGACAAGGAATATATTATCATAAAGTATATTACACATTTATGCTTTATATCTTATAATTCACTATTAAATTTAACATTCTCTATTTTTCTTTATATTTCTAGTTTTTTTTTATAATGATACACCTGGGATAGTTTTATTTTACTTGTTCTTCATTTATCATTTTATCCTATAAATCCATAATAAAACACATATAATTAAAAATTAAATCTTAAAGTAAAACTTTAAACTTAATTTTATAATTGGTTTATCTTTGATACAAATTTGATATAAAATGATAATTATAATTTCTTGAGATTATAATAATATTTTGCTACTGATTAAAAAAATAAATATAATGAGAAGTAAAATTTAATAAAATATATGATTGCTGTACTAAATATGGTTAAAGAAGTACTATAAAGTTTATAACAAACTTACATGCATAGAAAAAAGGATTGGTTTATCTCACCAATCCTTTTTTTATATTCCTAAAAACATCGCTGCCATTGCAAAATATATTATTAACGCTAAAGCATCAACAATAGTAGTTATTAATGGACTAGCCATTATAGCTGGGTCTAGTTTTAACTTTTTAGCAACTATAGGAAGAACACATCCTACTACTTTCGCTATTATTACTGTAAAAAATAAAGTTGTACATACTGTTATTGCTACATATAATTCTACTTTTTCTAAAAAATATACTCTTAAAAAGTTTACTCCTGATAGTACAATACCAACAACAATACTAACTCTTAGTTCTTTCCATAGCACTTTAAATACATCACTTAATTCAATTTCCCCTAAAGCTAATCCCCTTATAACAAGAGTTGAAGCTTGTGATCCTGCATTTCCACCTGTATCCATTAGCATTGGTATAAATGCTGCTAATATAACCACTGATTGTAATACTTCATCATATCTTTTAATTATATTCCCTGTAAATGTAGCTGATATCATAAGAACTAACAGCCATACTATTCTATTCTTAGCTAAATTAAATACACTAGTTTTTAAATATTCTTCTTCTGAAGGCCCCATCGCAGCCATCTTTTGAAAATCCTCTGTATTTTCTTGTTCTATAATATCTACTATATCATCTATAGTTATAATACCAACTAATCTATTTTCATTATCTACTACTGGCATTGCTAAAAAGTCATATTTTTTAAATAAATCTGCTACTTCTTCTTGGTCATCTAATGTATGAGTGCAAATAACATTATCATCCATTATATTTTTAATGATTTCATTATCATCATTTAATATTAAATCTCTAATAGATAATACACCTTCTAGTTTTCTCTTTTCATTAGTTACATAGCAGGTGTCTATTGTTTCCTTGTTTAGCCCTGTTCTTTTAATATGATCAACAGCTTCCTTTACTGTCATTTCTTTTCTAAGTCTTACATATTCTATAGTCATTATGCTACCTGCAGAATTATCTGGGTAATTTAAAAAGGTATTAATTAATCTTCTTTTACCTTCTTTAGTGTTTTTAAGAACCTTTTTAACAACATTTGCAGGTAATTCTTCTAATATATCTACAGTATCGTCTAAAAATAATTTATCAACTATATGACTAAGCTCATCATCTGTTATAGCTTCTATAATATATTGTACATCTTCTGTAGACATATAAGAAAATACTTCAGTAGCTATATCTTTTGGTAAAATCCTAAATATAATTAGCATTTTATCTCTATCTACTTCTTCTAAAAATTGAGCAATATCTACTGATTTTTCCTCAATTAATAAGTTTCTTGCATCAACAAATTTACTTGCTTTAATTAAATCTAATACTTTTTTGAATTCCATATGCAATACCTCCTATTAGGCACTGCTATTCATCTTTTTTGTGACTACATGAATAGCAGTGAATATTAATTTTTTCAAAATACTATAACTCCCGCCATCTTCCATGATAGCCACCTCCAAAATCAAAATTAAAAATCTCTTTACTCCACGAGTAAAGAGATTAGAACACTCAAATTAAAAGCTCCAATAAAGTGCATTAATGCAAAGCACACTCAACTCGTTGAGTTTTAGCTCTGTAAGACGTAGAGAAATTCTCAGCCACATTAGATAAAACCTTAATTCGATAGTATCTGCTAACCCATTGGTGTCTCTGGACATTTCTGGGCAGTGGCATATTTTCATACAGTAACCTCACCTAACAAGATTTATTAAGTTTCTAGTGAATTATATTATCACCATATCTATAATACTACTATACTCTACAAAAGTAAACCCAATACTTACTATTTTTTATTTCTATAAAAAACAACATGATCTTGCCATTTACCATTTATATATAAATATTCTTTGCTAATACCTAGTTTTTGAAATCCACAACTTTTCAATACTCTTTGTGACTTTTCATTAGATACCATTGTACTCGCTTCTATTCTATGAAGCTCTAATTCTTCATAAGCATAATCTATTGCAAGCTTTACCGCTTCTTTCATATATCCTTTTCCTTGCTCATTTTCATCTATAGAGTATCCAATAAATGCATTTCTAAACACACCCATAATAATATTATTTATCTTAATTCTACCTATAAATTTTCCTTCTTTATAAATTCCGAAATGGACAGCTTGCCCCTTTATAAATTGTTTATAACTTTCAATTAAACTTGTAGCTTGCTCTTCTAAAGTATAAAAATTTTCATCTCTTAAAGGCTCAAAAGGAGTAAGATATTCTCTGTTTCTAATATAATAATTTAATATTTCCTCTGAATCTTCTGGTGTTAATATCTTTAAGTATATGCTTTTCCCATGTAAAATTAACTCTTTTTCCATATAGTTTCTTTCATAACTATTTTTATTTATACCAAGTAAAAGTTCATGCTCTAACTTTGATTTATGTATTATATTATCTGATATAATTCCCTCAAGCTCAAATCCTAAATTAGTAAAGGCATTTAAGTTAATATCTTCTCCACAAAGTACATTAACCTTATTTACTTTGTTATTTTTAAATAATATATTTAAAATAAGAGTAATAGTATCCTTTAAATAGTCATAGCTTTCCTCTTTACTTTTATAAAACTTCAGCCTAAACAAACAACTTTTATTGTCACTATCTATTTCTATTATATATATTCTTCCTATAGTTATACCTAAACCATCTCTTATTATGTAGTCTCTTCTACTTCCATTTGCTAAATTTAAACTAACCCATTTTCCTTTATTCATTATAAAATCCCTACCTTAAGCTAAAGTTTTTTTAGTATCTTTATAAATTAATGACACAAAGATTATAGATATTAGTAAACTCATAGGTATTGCATAAAAAGCTAAATTTGAACTGATTAAATCATTAAGTTTAGCTATAATATTATTTAGTACCATATTTATAATGCTTGCTGCTGTAATTATAACCCCTGTAACATATATTGCATCGTCCTTAAAAGTCTTACTTATAGTAATAACTACAGTAGGATAAGCTATAGAAAAAATAACCCTGATATACAAACTAACCTATGGTTTTGCTACCTATTATTATCCCTGATACATATAAAATAAGTCCTATAAATAAAGACATGATTACTGAATTTAAGTATCCCCTTTTTTTCTACTACAAAGCCACCTAATAATCTTCTTACAGTAAGTGTAGCAAAAAATATTGATAGATATGTAGAACTTTGTTTATAGCTAAAGCTATAGCTTTCTTATATAAAATTTACTAACGAATTTGATGTACCACTCTCCGGAAAACAATAAAAACCTAACGTAAGTATATAAAAATAAACCATCTTATTTTTAAAAATTCGTAATAGGTTTACTTTATTATTCCCTTTCTTTATATGTGCCTGTGGTCTTTTAACGAATATAAATACTATAAAAGCAATTGCAAAAAGTATAGCTATAACTAAATAAATACTTCTGCAATTTACTCCATTTTCTAATAAATTATCTGTTGTATATTGTCCTACTGCTGAACCTAATTCATAACAAAAATGAGTGGCATTCATTATTATTGCCTGAAAGCTCATAGCAACAATAGGCGAAAGAGTATTAATGCTGATACTAAGTAGACCTATTCCAACATTTAATAAAAACATACATATTAGAAGCATAATATAACTTGATATCTGTGAAAATAAAAATAAAGTAATAGTACATATCCCTAGCTCTAATAAGAATACTTTTTTCTGACTTATTTTTTCACAAAGTAATCCTCCTATATATGTAAAAGAAATATATTCTATATATCCAATTGTAATCATATAACCTACGCTGGAATTATTTATTGAAAAATCTTCTTTATAATGCAGGAATTAAAACACCCTTTATATTATCTGATATAGCTATTAAAATCATGGTTATAAACATAAAAATTACTATCATCAGGTTATTTCTTTTTTTCAAATAAATCTTCCCCCTCAAGTAATAATTATATAGTATAATTATTACTTATTGAATACTTCAACAGATTTGTAACATTATATTTTAAAAATTTAGTATTGGATAAAATATAACTAAGATACTTTATTCTTTTAGAAAATAAAGTATTTTGATATACTTATAATAAAAATAAGCGAGAGGTTTGATAACATGAATAAGGCTAATATTAATAAATTAAAACTCTTTTTAATGGGGTTAGAAAATAGATTTGAGGAAAATAAGGCGATTTTCAAACATATAACAGTTAATTATGCTGCTGGGTTAAAAAACTTTAAAGGTATAGCAAATTTTGAGGATGATAAATTAAATTATAACTTTAATGGAACAACAAAAGTTTTAACTATATCTGAACTATTTAATGAAGTAATAAAAGAAGCTGAAAATTATGACTCTATATCTTTGACCTATAGTGAGCGAGGAGAAATTATTTTGATAACCGCTGATAACAAAAATGTAACTATGAAAACTGTAGATGTAGAAGATGAAGAAACCCTTTCTCCCCCTAATATCTCCAACAAAAAAGGCTCAAATTTCCATGGAAATACTTCTACAATATTAAATAGAGATTATTATATAAAAGTAGGAAAAGCTGATTCACTTCTTAAAGAAATTGGAATAATGAGTAAAGAAGGCAAAATAAAGAATGATAAAATAAGAAAATATAATCAAATCGATCACTATGTAGAGCTTTTAGAAGGCATATTAGATGACTTGCCTAAAAATACTCCCATAAACATATTAGATTGTGGTTGTGGTAAATCTTATTTATCTTTTGTACTTAACTACTATCTAACAGAAGTAAAAAAAAGAAAATGTCATTTTATAGGTTTGGACTATTCTGAAGGAGTTATTGAAAGTTCTAAAAAAATGGCACAAAACTTAGGATATAGAAATATGGAGTTTCATGCTATAGATATAAAAAACTATACACCAGATAAAAAAATTCATGTAGTTATATCTCTTCATGCTTGTGATACTGCAACAGATATGGCCTTAGCATTAGGAATAAAGGTAGATTCAGACATAATAATAGCAGTTCCTTGCTGCCATAGAGAAATGTTAGACCAATATAGTTTTGAACCTTTCAAATCTATATTAAAACATGGAGTATTTAAAGCACGAATGGCAGATATATTAACTGATGGAATGAGAAGTTTAATGCTTGAAGCAAAAGGTTATGATGTTTCCGTAGTAGAATATATATCTCCATTAGAAACTCCTAAAAATTTAATGATAAGAGCTATAAAGAAAAGAGAAGAAAATCCTAAGGCAATGGACGAATATATGATGCTATTATCAAATCTTAATGTATACCCTGCATTATATAACTTTTTAAATGAATGGTAGAAAAAAGCATGATTCTTATCATGCTTTTTTATTCCTTATCATTAATTTAAAAACAGTATAATTATCTTCTAAATATATCTGAGCACTTCCCCCTGTGCCCTCTACAATTCTTTTTACATTGTAAAGGCCATATCCTCGACCTTTTCCGCCTTTAGTAGAAAAACCTCTTTCAAATATTTTCTCTACATTTTCAGGTTGTACTGTTATTCCACTATTTCTAACTTCAATTACACTACTATCCTCTTCTTCATATATCTCTACTTCTATTAATTGATCCTCTTGGCTCTCAACTGCTTCAAAAGCGTTATCAATTAAATTACTCAGTATCTCTGACATCTGAAACTCTTCTAATGGCATATTATCTAGTGAACTTGTTATACAATAGGAAAATCCAATGTTTTTCTTTTTTGCCTCTTGAAATTTACTATATATAATTGCTCTAATTATTGTATTATCTATGTATATTATTTTTTCTATATCCATCATAGAATTACTCAGTTTTCCTATATAAGCTTTTATCTTATCTTTAACTTCTTTCTCATCACTAACTTGTGCTAATCCATTAATAATATTTAGATGATTCCTAAAGTCATGCTGCCGTTGCCTTATCTCTTCGGTTAGACTTTTTAATATATTATTATATTGTTCTTGTGCCTTAGCATTATTCTTTTGTTTTTCAATTTTTGTAACATAAGAATACATTAATATATTAAATATGAATATTGATGATATAAGAAAAATTATTTTAACCATATTTTTTAAAATTATATTTTCATTAAAATTCCATATTATTTTTAAAATTAATATATAACTTAATAAGTTGATTACAAAAAAACCTACTGCTTTTTTATCTATATTTTCTATGTAGTAGATTTTATTTTTAAAAACAACGTTACACATTATATATGTAAACACAAAAATGCTTAACTGAATTATTAAATTATAGTAATAGGTATTATTATAAGTCCCAATTAAAAATTTAAAAATGCCTACACCTATTAATTGAAGTATTATATTTAAAGATAAAACTATTAAGAATTCTATACATGTTTTAATAATATTCTTCTTATGAACATGAAATTAAAAGCAGTATAACTAATTGACTTAAAATCACTTCAACATATATATTAAAGTTAATTAGTGACATAACTAATGCTCCTATAGCTATTATGAGAGTGTTTTTAAGCAAATAATTTCTTAGTCCTAGTTTTCTCCATAATATTAACATACAAATTCCTTCAATAAAGCTAATTATAAACTCCTTAAGTATCTCCATTTACTTATCCCCTTTTAATTAGCAGAGCTTATTAACCCCTAAGCCTTTCAACTACCAATTCCTTAAATTTATATCCCATATACGCTTTATCTTTATAATTATGAAAAGTTACACTATAAGATTATGATGAGGTTTAACAAATATAAGCTACAATATAAAATTTATGATATTATATATCTATTAGCTAAAAACCTCCTTTAAAGTTAAACCCTTTATTCTATACTTTTTTCTTGTTCAATATATAATGCATATCCTAAAATTTACCTCTAAAATATTATTTAACAAATTTATCTTTAATGTATTATCTTGCTTTAAATCAATTGTAGATTTACAATTTTAATATTATATGAAAAACCCACCTCATCAATTAAAAGATAACTCCATAGAAATAAATTCTTTTAAGAGATATCCAAGTTACGATTTTTTATTTATTATATATTATACAAACATATCAAATTTAAATTTCTATTAAAGAAAAATTACTAACCTTTTTAAAACTAAGATTCAGTTGTATATATTCGAATTTCCAAAACTACATTACTTTAATGATATCTTTCAAAATTTCATCCTGAACTATAACAATATTATTATGTAAAATCATTTAAATATTTCTATACCTTAATTCTATTATAGAAAAGGTATTTTTTCAATTTTTTTCAAGTACTGTTTTAATTTGTTTGAAATAAACATCTTGCTACTAAAACGTTTTTATTTTCTAAAAGCCCTAGTTTTACTAGCTATTTGTTATTTATAAAATAATACAAATAATGTATTATTTCGTCTAATTAATTTGATATAAATTTTTAAAAAACTATATTTATTACATTTAATTCAAAAATATAACATTATATATAAATTATTCAATATAATAAATATTTATTATATTTTATACATAACAAGATACAGATTAACTCTACTTTATAATCTATACTTTTATTTATCTATAGGAAAGAAAATAACTAGCATACTAACTAGTTATTTTGTAATATCTCAAATTATAATCTTAATACTTTTCTACTGTTTTCTAATTTAAGAGCTTCTTCTATTAAATCATTTATAACTTCTCCACCTATTATCATTCCCGCAACTGGTGGTACAAAAGATATGCTTCCTGGTATTTGTCGCTTTGCAGTACATTTTTTAGAACCACCAGTACATACACAACCTGTTTTGCAAGTTATAACATCTTCTGTTTTAGGTTTTCTTGGTATCTCTTCAGAATATAGTACTTTAGTTTTTCTAATTCCTCTTTTTCTAAGCTCATGTCTCATCACTTTAGCTAATGGACATATCTTTGTATCGTATATATCTGCTATTTTAAATTGAGTAGGATCTAACTTATTACCTGTTCCCATAGAACTTATTATTGGTATATTCTTTTCATCGCAATAAACTATTAAAGCTATTTTAGATGATACTGTATCTATAGCATCTACTACATAATCTACATCATCTGTAATTATCTCTTGAATATTATCCTTAGTTACAAAGGTTTGATGAGTTATAACATTACATTTAGGATTTATCTCAAGAATTCTATTTTTCATAGTTTCCACTTTACTTTTCCCTATAGTTTTATAGGTTGCATGTATTTGTCTATTTATATTAGTTAAACATATTTCATCATCATCTATTAATACAAGTGTTCCTACACCACTTCTTGCTAATGCTTCTGTAGTAAAGCTTCCAACTCCACCTATTCCAAATACTACAACTTTACTTTCTTTTAACTTATCTAATGGAGCTTTTCCAATTAAAAGCTCTGTTCTTGATAGTGAATGTTGAGCCACAAAATCACTCCTTTATTTTTTTCTTATAAACATATTAAATAATAATTCTTTTCAATTGAATTATCAAGAGAAATGTTCTTAATAAAATATATTCTTATATTCGTCTTTTATATAGGTATTATTAATCTTATTATGAATAAAATCAGTTATTATAAACTATTATTCTATTTACTATGTTGGTAACAATTTTATATATGACTTAAAATCTTAATCAATATACAAATTTATCTATATATTACTAAAAAACTCAAACATTCATTATAAAATGTTTGAGTTTTTTTTATATAATTATAACCATCTATTAAATTTTTTAATATACATAGTTTTTACTATTTGAGTGAGTATACAATAGGATAAAAGAATTCCAATAAGCCATGGAAAATATGATAATGGTAGCGCTTGAAGTCCTATTGATGCTCCAAAAGAAGTAAATGGTATAAATATACCTACTACAACTATAACACCTGTTAATAATAAAACTGGAGCTGTTGCTCTACTTTGAATAAATGGTATTTTCTTAGTCCTAATCATATGAACTACTAAAGTTTGTGATAATAGTCCTTCTATAAACCAACCAGATTGGAATAATGCTTGCATTGCTGGAGTATTTGCCTTAAATACAAACCACATTACCAGATAGGTAATTATATCAAATATAGAACTTATTGGTCCTATAAAAATCATAAACCTACTAATATCATCTGCATTCCATTTCCTTGGCTTTCTCAAATATTCTTGGTCCATAGTATCCCATGGAATTGATATTTGAGAAATATCATAAAGTAAGTTTTGTACTAAAAGATGAATAGGAAGCATTGGTAAGAATGGTAAAAACGCACTAGCAATTAATACACTAAATACATTCCCAAAGTTTGAGCTTGCAGTCATTTTAATATACTTTATTATATTTCCGAAAACTCTTCTTCCTTCTATTACCCCTTCTTCAAGTACCATTAGATTTTTTTCAAGTAAAATTATATCTGCTGATTCCTTTGCTATATCTACCGCAGTATCTACTGATATACCTACATCAGCCTGACGAAGAGCTGCAGCATCATTGATACCATCGCCCATAAATCCTACGGTATGCCCTTTATTCTGCAATACTTTAATAATTCTTGATTTTTGAAGCGGTGAAAGCTTGGCAAACACATTAGTGTTATCCACTAATTTTGACAATTCTTCATCACTAATTTTTTCTATATCAGAGCCAAGAAGTATATTATTTACTGTTAATCCAACTTCTTTACATATTTTTTTCGTTACTGCATCATTATCTCCAGTTAATACTTTTACATTTACTCCATTTTCTTTTAATGCTTTTATTGCTTCTGCTGCTGACTCCTTTGGTGGATCTAAAAATCCTATATATCCCATAAGAACCATATTGCTTTCATCTTTTATACTGAATGTATTTTCATCAGGAATGTCATTTTTTTGTGCAACTGCAATGACCCTCATTCCTTCATTATTTAATTTAGTCACCATATTAAGAACTTTATTCTTTATTTTTTCTGTAAGTTCCACTACTTCTCCGTTATATTCTGCAAAAGTACATATTGAAAGCATTTCTTCAATAGCACCCTTTGTTACAAGTTGCCTTTTTCCATCCTCACTTTTTAATACTACTGACATTCTTCTTCTTGAAAAGTCAAATGGAATCTCATCAACTTTCATGTAATTTTTCTCAAGTTCATTAAACCCTTGGTCTTTTCCATGTTCTAATATTGCAACATCCATTAAATTACGAAGTCCAGTCTGATAAAAACTATTTAAATAGGCATGTCTCAATACTCTTATATCTTCTTCTCCATTAATATTTAAATGTCTTTCTACAACTATCTTGTCAAGAGTAAGAGTGCCTGTTTTATCAGTACATAATACATCCATAGCTCCAAAGTTTTGTATAGCATCTAGTTTTTTTACTACAGTTTTATGCTTAGCCATTGAAACAGCACCCTTAGCAAGATTGGAAGTTACAATCATAGGAAGCATTTCAGGTGTAAGTCCTACTGCAACAGATATTGCAAAAAGAAGTGCTTCTAACCATCTACCTGTAGTTATTCCGTTTATAAAAAATACTATAGGTACCATTATAAGCATAAATTTTATAAGTAATACGCTTACACTATTTACACCTTTTTCAAAACTTGTTTTAACTCTTGGTCCTGAAAGTGAAGATGCCATAGAACCAAAGTACGTATCATCTCCTGTTGCAATTACTACAGCAGTCGTACTTCCACTAATAATATTTGTCCCTAATAAGCAAATATTATCAAGTTCAGTTACTCCCAAATTCTTATCTTTTTCTTTTAAATTTGGATATTTTTCAACAGGTTCTGATTCCCCAGTAAGTGATGACTGGCTAACAAACAAGTCTTTACTTGATATTATTCTTATATCAGCAGGTATCATATCACCTGCAGCGAGATACACTATATCTCCTGGAACAATTTCCACCATATCTATTTCTTTTTTTCCCATATCTTGTCTATGAACTAATGTAGTAGTTTTTACTAATGCCTTTAATTTTTCTGCTGCTTTACTAGATTTAAATTCTTCAGAAAATTTTAATAACCCACTAATGATTACCATTATACTAATGATTATTACTGTTACATAGCTTTTATCTCCTGGTGCAGCAAGAATAACATCAGTTATTAAGGATACAACCGCAAGTACTAATAATACTATGATAAAAGGATTTATAAAAGCTTTAATTAACTCTATAAACCATGGTGTTGGTCTTTCATGTGCTATTTGATTTAGTCCATATTTTTCAACTTTATCTTCTATATCTTTATTAGATAGTCCATTAATATCTGTATTAAGTTCTTTATAAATTTCTTCTAAATTCATTTTACTAAAACTAATAAGTCTGTTTACAGAATTTTCTACTCTCTTTTCTATACTCACATTTCTTTTTTTAATCATAATTCACACCTCCAAATTCTAAAAAAGACAATAAGAAACCAAAGGTTAATAAAAATATTTTTTAAACCTTTTTAAAATAGTATTTAATTTGAGGCTAATAAATATACGAATTATATTCAATAAAGAAATAGTGAAGATAATAAATTTGATTAACAAAAATGTATATATTTTAAGAAGCTATCTATATGATAGGTTTTATCAAACTCCTGTGAGAAGAAGTAGAGCTTGACATTAAATGTCCATTATTCTTTAAATATATCTCCTTACCTCCACTGTCCGTACTACTACTGCCAGCCTCCATTCTTTTCACCTCCTGAAAATTCAAAATAAATTAAAAAAACCTCGTCAAAACTTAAACATGACGAAGGCATTATAAACAACACTTTCTCGTCCAAGTTTTGGCTCTGCAAGGCAATGAAATTGCATTAGATTAAGCCTTCTTTGTTCGGCAAAACCTGCTAACCAGTTAAGAATGTTTCCACTCTTTCACGGCAGCAACCCGTATCCTTGTAGTAACCTCACCTACCGAGGTATATTTAATTTTCACTATTATTGTATTCTTATCAATTATATATGTCAACGTTTTTTTTATTAAATTACGTTAAGATTATGTTAAGTCACTAACTCATCTAATAAGTTATCTATAACAATTAACCATTAACTTCATTTTTAGTTATTATTAATAATTGAAATTTAAGTATTTCAATAAAATATAAGTTTAGATATATCTTATAAAAAACTCAAACATTCGCATAAAATGTTTGAGTCTTTTATAAAATATATTTATTTTAGCTCGTGAACGAATATTCCACTTCTTAGTTTTGGTTCAAACCAAGTTGATTTTGGCGGCATAACTTCTCCTGCATCAGCTATGTTCATAAGTTCAACTATACTTGTAGGATACATTGAGAATGCTACTTTCATACCATTATCAACTCTTTTTTCAAGCTCCTTAAGTCCTCTTATTCCACCAATAAAGTCTATTCTATCACTAGTTCTTGGATCTTCTATACCAAGCAACGGTCTTAATAGATTATTTTGTAATATTGAAACATCTAAACTTGCTACTGGATCTTTTGCATCAAAAGTCTCCTTCTTAGCAGTTAACTTATACCACTTTTTATCTAAGTACATCCCAAAAGTACCTTTTTCTTCTGGTTTACATTGATTACAGCAGTTATAAGCTTCTATATCAAACTTTTCAGATACTTTACTTAGGAACTCCTCTGTAGAAAAACCATTTAAATCTTTTACAACTCTATTATAATCCATAACATATAAATCTTCTGCTGGGAAAATTACAGATAAAAAGAAATTGAATTCTTCTTCTCCAGTATATTGCGGATTTTGCTCTCTTCTTAACTGTCCAACTTTAACAGCTGACGCTGCTCTATGGTGACCGTCAGCAATATATAAATATTTAACTTCTTTAAATAAATTTTCTAATTTATCTACAGTATTTTTATCATTTATAACCCATACAATATGAGTTATTCCATCTTCTGAAACGAAATTATATTCTGGCTCTTTTTTAGTCCACTCTATAACAACTTTATCAATTTCAGATACATTCTTATAAGTTAAAAATATAGGGCCTGTATTTGCATTACAATAATCAACATGATTGATTCTATCTTGCTCTTTCTCTGCTCTTGTATGTTCATGTTTTTTAATTATATCTTTCATATAATCATCTATAGAAGTGCATCCTACTATACCTGTTTGAACTCTTCCATCCATTATTTGTTTATATATATACATACAAGATTCACTATCTCTTATATATACTTTCTCATCTATCATGTTATAAAGATTTTCTCTAGCTTTTTCATAAACAATCTTATCATATTGATTTATACTTGGATCTAGATCTATTTGGGCCTTATCAACATGTAAGAAAGAGTACGGGTTTCCTTTTACCATCTCTCTTGCTTCTTCAGTGTTCATAACATCATAAGGTAGTGCAGCAACTTTATCTACCAACTCTTTTTGTGGTCTTATCCCTTTAAACGGTCTTACTACAGCCATTTTTCTCCCTCCTCTGTATTTTAGAATATTATTTAAAGAATTCAGTAATAATACTTACTATTTCTTCTCCAATTCTTGTTTGAGCTTCAACAGTTGAAGCACCTATATGTGGTGTAACAGATACCTTAGGGTGATTTACAAGCTCAGTATTTTTAGTTGGTTCTTCAGCAAATACATCTATTCCCGCTGCTTTTATTTTTCCACTATTTAAAGCTTCTATTAACGCTGCTTCATCAACAACTCCACCTCTAGCACAGTTAATTAAATATGCTCCATCTTTCATCATATCAAATTGAGCCTTACTTATAGTAGCACCTTTATCTTTTGCAAATGGAATGTGTAAAGATAAATAATCTACTTGTGGTAATAATTCTTCTAAAGTAGCATATTCAAATTCATTACATCCTTCGACTTTACCACTTCTATTTGTGTATATGACTCTCATTCCTAATGCTTTTGCTCTCTTAGCTAATTCTTTAGCAATTCTTCCAAAACCTATCAAACCAAGAGTTTTTCCGCTTATCTCAGTTCCTTCATATTTTTTCTTATCCCATTTCCCTTCTCTCATAGAAACATTAGATATATTTACAAATCTTGTAATAGCAACCATATGGGCAAGTGCTAATTCTGCCACTGATGCACTACTTGCATTTGGAGTATTGGCAACTTTTATTCCCTTTCCTTCAGCATAAGCTACATCTATATTATCAACACCAACTCCACCACGAATTATAAGTTTCAATCTTCCAGCTTCAGCAGCCTTATTTATGATAGGTTGTCTAACTTTTGTCGCACTTCTTACTACTACAACATCAAATTCTTTAAGAGCATTTCCTAAATCTTCTGGTTCGTAGAACTGTTCTACTACTTCAAATCCTTTAGATCTTAAGCTTTCAACACCACTGGCTTCCATTCCGTCTGTAACCAATATTCTTATCATAATTATACCCCCATCTTATCTATTTTTTAATAATTATTTTCAATAATAAAAACAAAAGTATTTAATAATTTATTAGTAGCAACTATTCCTTTAAGGCATCTAAATAACTAGACAAAAATAAAAAGAATACTTTCTCTTATAAAAGCAATCATATTTTATTAATAATCTTAACATAAGTAAAATATGTAGCCCTAGTAGAGCACGAGGTAAACTATCATATTGACTATTTATTTGTTTGTTAATGCCTAATGTAAATTAAGAATGAAAAATTATTTTATTCTTCATTCTTAATTTTCTATTTAAGGCTATTCAAGTCCTAATATTTCATCAATTACTTTTAATAACTCTACTAATTCTTCTGGTTTTGTCTCTGCCATATGAGCTATTCTAAAAGTCTTGTCCTTAAGTTTTCCATAACCATTAGAAATTTGATATCCTCTTTCTCCTAATGCTTTATTTAAAGCAGCTATATCAATATTTCTTGTATTTTTAATATTAGTTAATGTATTTGACATATATGGTTCTTGTGGTAATATTTCAAAATGTTTTGCAGCCCACGTTCTAACTATCTTAGCACCTTCTATGTGTCTATTATATCTATTTTCTAAGCCTTCTTTATTTATAATTTTATCTAATTGATATTCTAATGCAAACATATGTGATAATGATGGAGTTGAAGGATATTGATAATCTTTCTTTTGTATATATTCATACAATCCTAATAAATCTAAATAAATTCCTCTATTTGGAACTTGTTTAGCCCTTTCAATAGCCTTCTTAGAGAATGTACACATTGACATTCCTGGAGGAAGTCCTATAGCTTTTTGAGTTGAAGTTATACAAATATCAACGCCCCATTCGTCAACCTTTAATTCAGTTCCTGCTGCAGAACTTACTGTATCTAAACAAAATACTACATCTGGATATTTTTTAACGACTTTAGCTATTTCATCAAGCGGATTCATAATACCTGTAGAAGTTTCATTATGAGTTACTGTTATTAAATCATATTTTCCAGTAGCTAATACTTCATCTACTTGCTCTGGAGTTGTCGCAGTACCCCATTCAACTTCAAATTTATCAGCTGGAACACCATTAGCAACAGCCATATCATACCATCTGTTACCAAAAGCTCCTACTGAAAATATAGCAGCTCTTTTTGCAGTACATGAACGTACGGCACCTTCCATTAGTCCGCTACCTGAAGTTGTTGAAAGTAATATTTCTTCCTTAGTATTAAATATCACTCTCATATAGTCACTTATAGCTCTTTGAACTCTTGAAGCCTCTTTGCTTCTATGTCCTATCATAGGACTGGCCATTTTTTCCAGTACATCTGGTGCTACATCTACTGGACCAGGTATAAATAATCTTTTATGCATAACAAACCCTCCATATTCGTATTGGTATAAACCCCTTATTTATAATTTTAAGTTACCTTAAAAACAATATTATTTTACCATTTATCAGAATATTCATCAAGTTATGAATATAACAACTTAACATAATTTATTTTATATTACGAATATTTTTAATTTTTTAATATTTGTAATTCTATATTTAATTTTTTAATAAAACATCAATTAATTAATACGTATATTGTCGTAAATACCATCAAATAAATTTTTAATACAATGACCTCTGACATAATTCTTACAATTACTACAACTTTGACTTGATTCTACAAAACTCATCATAGAAAATGTACTTCTTCCTTGATAACCATGACAATTTTGTGCAACTCTCATCTTTATTTCACTTGATATCATAATTGATACCTCCAATCTTAATTATACTATTAAAAATTATCTTTATAACCTTATTTTCTATTTTAAATGTATTTTTATTCATCTATAAAATATATAAATAATTACAGTATATAATAATTTTTTTTAATTTAAGTCTCTAAAATAAAACACTTAAAGAAGATTAGAGAGATATTTTGTGTAAGATAAGAACATCGAATCTACTGATATTAACACTATAAATAGATTTAACCGACAGAGCATGATACAAAACATGCTAATTAATTATTTTTTAAAGACGCTTTATTATGATTAATGCTTTTTTTTCTTTAAAATATAAAACTCTTTGGTAGTGCTTTATTTATCACTACCAAAGAGTTTTATATTTCTATAATTGATTCAGTTTCTCTACAGTATTTAGTTATTATACATTGTGCTAAATTTCTTGGGCAATTTTTACACATGCAATTATTTGCCTTTCCATCACAATTATTAGAAATATATTCTGGGCATTTTTTACAATTAAAAACTACAATATCTGCTTTCATTAAATATTTCCTCACAAACTACTCTTCTTGTTCTGATTCATATCTATTTCTATGAGCAATCATTATTTCATTTAATATATCTCCTGTATTAGGCGGAGTATATGTTATAGCATTGGCACCAGCTTCAATAGTTTCTCTAATACTATTTTCATTTGGCCCTCCTGTGGCCATTATAGGAAATTCTGGATACTTTTCTCTTATTTGTCTAACTATACATGGTGTTCTTTTAGCACCTGATACGTTTAATATTGTAACACCAGCTTTTATTCGTGACTCTATATCTTCAAATTCTGAGACAATTGTCACTATTATAGGAATATCTATTGTTTCTCTCATTTTTTTAATAACTTCATTAGGAGTAGAAGAGTTAACTACAACTCCCATGGCACCTTTAAATTCAGCATCTAATGCTAAGTTTATCACTCTTTTTCCCGTTGTAATAGCACCTCCAACTCCACAAAAAACTGGAACATCTGATGCTAGAAGAAGTGCCTCTGTTATTCTCGGCTGAGGAGTAAAAGGATATACTGCAATTACTGCATCTGCATTTGTATTCTTAATAACAGCTACATCTGTGGAAAATACAAAACTTTTTAATCTTTTACCAAAAATAATAATACCACTTGCATCTCTAATAACCTTAGGAAGTTCAATCATATGACTTCTTAATAATCCTTTAAATTCTGGCACATGTTTTCTCATTTTTTTCTCCTTTCCGTATAATTTTTAAACTGATTAGTATAATTAATATTATATTATTATAACACTTTAAACAATTATTTTTTACTAAAATTTATATTAGTTGTATATTCATCTGTGATATACTATACTCACAAAAATTTAAGTACCCATGAGGAGGAGTATATGTATAAACGAATTGAAAAAAGTACATATTTTCCCTATTATTTTATTTTAGGATATTGTCTATTAATAGCAATAATTGCATTCTTTCTTCAAAACCCTAAAGATATAATAATAGGATTAAAAAAAATTATTCTTGAATCAGACGTTTTAATAACTGATTATATTGAATTATCTGGCATTGGAGCCTCATTTATAAATTCAGCCTTAGTAATAACAAGTTTGATTATTTTATTACTTATTTTAAAGGTTGAACCTAATGGCGCTATATTAGCTGGTTTATTTACCACTGCTGGTTTTTCATTATTTGGAAAAAACATTTTAAATATTTGGCCTATAGTCATAGGTATATTTCTATACTCTAAATCACAGAAGTTACCATTTACCAACTTTATAGTAATAATGCTCTTTGGAACTACCTTATCTCCAACAGTTGGCGAATTATTTTTTTCAGATTTCTTACCTTTTTATTTATCAATTATAGTTAGTTTATCTATAAGTATTTTTTTAGGATTTATATTAGCTCCTATGGCTTCTTATACCTTAAGGCTTCACCAAGGCTATAGTCTAGCAAACATAGGCTTGGCTGGTGGTCTCATTGGTACAGGCTTAACCTCAATCTTTAGAGCTTTTGGAGTGGAGTTTGAAAAAAAACTTTTATGGTCAACTGGTAATAATACACTTCTATTCTTAATATTATTATTCCTCTTTGCTGCAATGATATTAATAGGATATTTTTCTGATAAAAAGTGTTTAAAAAATTTATTTGTGTTATATAATTATTCTGGAAGATTAGTAAGTGATTATTACTCTATATTTGGAAAAAGTCTTACATTTATTAATATGGGTATGCTTGGTATTTTTGCAACAGCTTTTGTAATGGCTATTGGAGGAGACTTAAATGGTGCAACTGTTTCAGGTATATTTACAGTAGCAGGATTTGGAGCTTTTGGAAAGCACTTAAAAAATATATTTCCAGTTATAATAGGTGCAACTATTTCTGCACTATTAAATGTATGGGATATAACTTCACCAGGTATGATTTTAGGTATACTCTTTAGCACTACTTTATGTCCTATTGGAGGACATTTTGGATGGTATTATGGAGTTTTATCTGGTTTTTTACATATATGTATGGTAATGAATATAGGATATCTTCATGGTGGAATGAATTTATATCATAATGGTTTTGCTGCTGGCTTTGTAGCTATGATATTAGTCCCACTAATAACTGCATTTAGAAAGGAGCAAGAAAACTAATGAAACATATTAACCAAAAAAATATGAAAATAGTAGACGAAATTATGATGTTTTGTCTTAATCATGGTTGTCATAATATAGATTTAAATTTAAAAAGAGAAGAGAAAAAAACTACTATTTTTATAAAAGCGCATATAAATGATTTATCTGAAAATATCTTTAATGAAATTAAATTATCCTTATCTACCCCAAGAAGACCTGAAATGGAAGAATATTATTGGAATTTAAATGGCGATGATGATACTGATTGTGAGCTTGCATTAGTAGGAATGATGACAGATGATGTTAATATAGAATATAATAATAATGAACTTAAAATTGAATTAGTGAGATTAACTTAAGTAATTAATAACTTAAAAAGCTTCTTAAACTATGCTAAGAAGCTTTATTTTATAATCTCATATATAATAGTTATTTTATAAAATTTAAAACTACTTCTTCAAATAACTTAAAAATTCTTATATCAAAAATAAATTTTAAAAATCTCTTGCTCTAATTTTTTATATAAAACTTTCGATACTAACTAAAACTTAAATCGTTAACTTTTAATTAGATTCCCAATTATATATGCATGCTTTACTTTCTATTTTAAGTTCATCTAATATATGTTTAACTACATTTTTTCCTATCTTATCTTCTACCATTTCACAAAGAGCTATATCTAAATCATGCCAACCTACCCATTCTACTTCTGAAGATTTATTTATTTCTCCCTCTTCATATTTTGCTACAAAAGTAAGCATTAATAAGTCCTTATCTTCTATGCATTGACTCCCTAAATATTTAATATTTCCTATGGTAATTCCTGTCTCTTCTTTAACCTCTCTATAAACAGTCTCCTCTACTGTTTCTCCATTCGTAACATATCCTGATACCAAGACCTTAGAATTTTTAAATATATAACTTTGCTTTAAAAGAAGTATTTCTGTCTCTTTTACTACCGCTACTACTACACAAGGCTTAGGTGTATTAAAGAAAAATATATCATCATTTTCACAGTATGGCACTGTTCCTTCATCCCAACTACTTCTTTCAATAAGCTTATTTCCACAAATAGGACAATAATTATAAATCATAGAATCTCCTCTTTCTTACCCTTATTTCTTAAATTTAAACTTATTACTCTTAGTTTATCATTTTTAAGCTTTTAAATTATAGTATAACCTTAACCTCTTTACTTAAAGTTATAAAGTCATCCCCGACTTCACATTCATAAGCAAAAATATCTACTCCTTTTGATTTTGCATATCTTAATGCTTCCCCAAACTCTTTATCCATTTTATCATGAGGAGAAAAACTTTCAATATTATTCATTTGAATTAAAAATAGAACTCCTGCTCCTCTTCCTGTATGTTTTACATCTACTAATTCTAACAAATGCTTTCTCCCTCTCTCTGTAGGCGCATCAGGAAACATAGTTTTTTTATCTTCTTCAAGAGTTACTCCCTTTACTTCTAAATAATATTCTTCTCCATTATCATTACTTAACTTAAAATCAAACCTACTATTTCCAAAGGTTTTTTCTCTATTTATGATATTATACTTTTTTAAAGAAGGTATATTTCCTAACTTTAAAGCTTCTTCTACTACTTTATTTGGAATATGTGAGTCTATATTTATAAGCTTATCTCCTTTATATCCTGCAATAAGGTCATACCTTGTTTTTCTAGTAGGTGCATTTTCCTCTCTTAACACTACAGTACATCCTGGAATCAATATCTCCTTACACCTTCCTGTATTCGGTACATGTACTAACTCTTCTTTACCATCTATGATAACATATCCTTGAAATCTATTGGGTCTTCTTATAAACTCAACTTTTAGTATATTATTATTAATTTTCATATTGCCATCTCCATAAATTTTTATTTTCTTTAGATTCTATCTATATTAATATTGTAATATTAATGTAAAATTATAATGTAAAATTTGTAACATATAAATTTCATTTGTAACAAATATGTAATAAATATATAATTTATTTGTAACTTATATATTAACTATTTGTATATAATAAGATTATAAAACATTATGCTCGAAAAATATATGGAGGAATGTATTATGGAAAGCTGCAATAAAAAAGTTATTATTGCTATATTAATTATCTTTGTTATATCAATACTAACCTTTGTGTTTTTTAAGAAAAATATTCTTAAGGTAGCTTATGGCGAAGACATTTCCCCTGCTAAGGATAAAGTATTATATAAATTTTTTAAATTACAAGAAAATACTACTTTATATTATAGTGGAAGTCTAGAATACGCAGAAGAAATAAACGTAAGTAGCACAGAAAGTAATGATAATGAAACTATAGTTAACATATCTAGTAAAGTAATTCCTATGAGTGATGAAGGTCTAGATAGGTCAAAATTAAATATAAAACTTAGTTATATACTTGATGGTAATTCCGTAAGACAAATTATTGATACCCCTAATGATGTGCATTCTCAATCTATAATTAAGGATAGTAAAATTCTTGTATCACCTTTAATTGTAGATAATACTTGGACTGAAAAATTTAATTATAAGTCTAAGGAATATACTGCATCTACTAAGATAATAAATATAGGCAAAAATGAAGAAGGTAAGAAAATAATAGAAACGGAAACTACAGTCAATAACATTGAAGGTTTTGGAAATAATACTTACAAAGAAACTAAAACTTATACTGAAGGCTTAGGTCTTACTAATTTCACAAGAACTTTGCCTAGCTTTGGTGATAGTCAAACTCCTTGTCTTGATTTTACAAAAAAATTATTTGAAACAGATTAAAGCGTGATAATTAATCACGCTTTTTATCCATAATTCAATTTATTATATATTCTTCTATAATTATTTAAATTACTTTTTTAAAATTTTTAATACTTATCCACAATTACCCCAAAACTTGATGCTTTTATCCACGTTTTATCCTTAAGTGTGGATAAAGATTTTTTATCCCCAGTAACTACTACCCCTATTATTCTAATTTTTTTTGCATCTATATTTCCATTGCTATCTTCTAATATTTCAAATATGTTTTTACATTTATCTTTATTTTTCTTATTCATATTCTCTAAAGTCCAAATAAATCTTTCCTCAGGTTTTTCGTATCGTTTATTTGATGAACCTCTTCCCTTATCACTACCCATAAATCCAATCATGCTATCATAAGTTTCTATTAATACTCTATCCAAATTATTAGTATCATTCATTTTAATTATTTCATCTTTATTAAATGTATCTACCCAATACCAAGCCAAATCTATCTCTTTAGGAATCAATTTTTGAACTTCACCAACTGAATAAGACTTATCAAAAGATAGTGCCATTTCTATGTTTTTACTATCTTCTAATTCCTCTAATAAACTTAAATCATTCTTATATCTTTTAAAATTAACTTTTGGATGATAAAACTTCATTAGTCTATGACCTAAGCCATTATATGTTGTTCCTTCTTCAATATCTTCATAATTTTTTGGGGCTTTAGGTAAAATATCTACAGTTGGTTCAATTTTTCCATTATTACTATTCAAAATTCCATAATTATACTCAACTCCACCTAGACTTACACGGACTCCGTTTATATATTTATCATATCCAGAGATAGCATGTCCTGAAAAGAATCCCTCCTGATAGCCAGTTCCATTACGTACAACATTTGGTGATGAAACATCTAAATAATATTCATTTTGTTCTACAATTTTGTTATCTAAATAATTCAAATAATAATTATTTGTAAAATAAGTACTTATTAAACAAACAAAAAATATAACTACTGTTCTTAATAGTGCTTTTATTTTTGTTATTCTCATAGATTTTCTTATTTTTTTATCATTAAATATATCTTCTATGTTACCTTTTTTAATATTAGATTCTAATTCTTCATTTAGATTTTCATTATCTTTTCCCATTACCTTTTCCTCCATATTCCGCTTTAAAATTTCTTCTAGCTCTATAAAGATATGTTCTTATTTTATCTTCACTCATATCTAGAATTTTAGATATATCTTTATATGATAATCCAATGTCATATTTAAGTATTA
>NZ_JBSVQM010000036.1:0-31393 GCF_054863625.1 Clostridium sp. Marseille-QA1073
AAGCTATCATCCTTAAGGATTAAATCTAAATACCCTAAAACAGAGGTAAGCAGTGTACGCAAATCATGAGCCAAATTTACGACTAACTACTCTTTACTACTTTCCGAAAAGTCACCCCTCTCTATGGCTTATTCCAATTTTTCACTTGCCAGATTAATGCCTTGCGCAATATTACTAAATTCATTATGGGGGACACTTCACCCCAGTCAGCAATCCGCTCAAATAGCAATGGAAATTGCTGTTTGCTAAAAAATAAAGGTGCTACTCACGAATTGGATCAGCACCTTTATTTTAGGATAAGTATAAAATTTTTTCTGTATCTAAACAGCAATTATTAACGTTGCTGTCCACCAAATTGTGTCATGATACCTTTTACTTTCTCAACACATTCTGGTTTAAATATAGCAATCATCCTTGGGATAAAACTCTCCACATATTCAGCATTAAATGTGCCATCTGCGTGCTTTGAAAAAATTTCAGCTAATCACGCTTTAGCTTCATCTTTTTGCCCTCTTGCACTCGTTCTAAAATAAAATTTAAAAATTGTTTTGTACCTTTCCACTCTACTATCCAAACGGCTTAGTATCTCATTTGAGATGGTTCTCGCCAATGGGGAAATCAAAATAGCTGTTGGGGTATGGTTCGTTTTTCAATACGTAGTGCCACCATTCATATACATATGATTCAAATCCACTGTGTTCCATAATAGAACATAATAGCCGACGATTTTGTGCTTCATTGCTTGAAATTTCTTTTGAGGTATGATGTGAACGTTCATCCATACAATCGAAGTCGCTCCCCATAGGAACAAGCGCACCCGTGTCCAATCTATAAAGCGTAAGGTCAATCGCGCTTCCGCGACTGTGGCTTGATTTTGACGCCACATATCCCTTTGTAACCATCTCGATTCGATCAATATTGGGATAATATCTTTCTTTTGTGCGGCCGTCTTCCTGCTGCGCAGACCAATGCAAGAAACAGTTTACCGCGCGTTGAGGACGATAGCCATCCCAAAGGAGCAAACCGTACCCTAGAGCAGCCGCCTGCTTCTTTGCCTTAAGCAGCGCAACAGCCAAAGCATATGTCCCCACTATGCGATTGACTTCATAACCGTCTACCGGTTTTCCAGTGAAATTGTCCCATGTGGCATATTTGGAGTCCCAACGAACTCCGTGCAATATTTCATCTAAAAAAACAAAATCTTTTTCCATACGTATCATCCTTTGAGTGCCAGTGTGATGCAATGATCAATTAACTCGGACAGTGTCATCCCCGCGGCAGCCATCATACGGGGATAACGGCTGTATGACGTGAATCCCGGCAACGTATTAACTTCATTCAGTATAATACGTCCGTTTTCCTGCAAAAACATATCAATACGAGAAAGACCTTTACAGCCGAGGGCCTTATAAATTGCTTTTGCCGTCTCTTGTATCTTTATACGTTTCTCTGCCGACAGGTTCGCGGGAACCGAAACAACTGCGTTTTCGGAACCTTTTTCTGGTTGATCTTCTTGATGAATGCGAAAGATACCATGCGAAAGTGAAATTTGGTCCACTTCACCAACGATTAAGTCGGTACCGTTTCCCAATACGGCACAGCCCACTTCAAGGCCTGGGACAGCTTGTTCAATCAGGACTTTACTGTCATACTGCCTTGCTGTTTCAATGGCGGCTTCTAATTCGTCCTCGTTATTGACTTTATTCACGCCGAAAGATGAGCCGGAACGCGCCGGTTTAACAAAAACAGGATATGTTAAGGGATTTGAACCCGGTATATCGCCATGATTCAAAATCAAAAATTCAGGAGTGCCAAAACCAGCATTTTGGGTCACAATGTATGTCAGGGATTTGTCCATACACACCGCCGAACTTTGAACATCACAGCCTACATAGGGGATGCCGGACAATTCAAATAAACCTTGTATGGCGCCGTCTTCACCCGATTTGCCGTGCAAAGCCGAAAATACCGCGTCTATACGTTGTATTTGATATCCTTTATTCCCCATAACAAGTAGGCCGTGCATTTTTTTGTCCGGAGAAAGCACTGCCGAACGGCAGTTTTCGTTGTCCCAATCCACGCATGGCTTTTCGCACATTTTCCAAACGCCGGATCGGGTAATTCCGATGTATATCGGCTCATATTTTTCTGTGTCGATGTTATCGGCAATCTCTTTGGCCGATTTTACCGACACATCGTGTTCCTCTGAGCAGCCCCCAAACAGTAGGGCTATTTTCAATCTATTCAAGTGTATCTCTCCTCTCAAAATCCAGACAGTTCAATATTGTCTTTTCAACGGTATCATACAATGCCCGTTCGGTATAGTACGCCGTATGCGGCGTGATGATCACATTTGGCATCTTGTGGAGCTTAAGCAAAAATTGGTTATCAATCGGTTTCTGTGTGCAATCAAAATAGAAAAGTCCTTCTTCTCCTTCCAACACATCCAAGGCCGCGCCGCCTAACCTTCCATTTTCCAACGCTTTGATCAGCGCACCGGTATCCACAAGCCCGCCGCGGGCTGTATTGATAAGAAACGCGCCCTGTTTCATTGCTTCAATCTGTTCGTGACCAATCATATGATATGTGTCCGTGCAGAGCGGCACATGAATGGTGAGAATGTCGCTTTTCTGCAGCAATTCATTGAGGGATACATAATTGGCCGCCGCCTCTTTGCTGTGACCATACGCCAGCACATGACATCCAAATCCCCGCAGTCGCTCAATAACCGCCTTGCCTATATGACCAGTCCCCAGCACGCCAACAGTCATCTCACGCAATTCTTTTCCACAGACAGTATCCAAGCTAAAATCATATTTTTCCGCACGGCTCATAATGGATTTTGCGTTTCGTATCGCCATCAGCATCAGCATCAATGTATAATCGGCAACGCTATCCGGTGAATATGCCACGTTTCCAACAGCGATCCCCATACTTTCCGCAGCCTTCATGTCTATGTGATTGAAGCCAATACTTCGGGTAGAGATATATTTGACACCAGATTCCTTCAGCGCAAGAAGAATGGATTCGGAAATCTCAGATTTGTGCCCCACACTGATACATTGATTGCCAGTGGCTAACATTGCGTTGGTTTCCGATACTGCAGAGCTTGTAATGGTAGGTATAAGACCAAAGCGTGGTGAAAGTTCATTGAACACTTCAGCCTCGTCCCTCTCACATCCATAAATGGTAATGCCGATATTTTTCATACTATCAACCTCTCTCTTGTCAAATAATTTTAGTTCCCTCCTTGAGTTAACTTGTTTATAGGGCTCATCACCACGAGAGGTGCTTGACGGGGAATCCCCTTGTTAAAATGCCTTTCGCTATAGTTCAATTTCGTGTGATTAATGCTTGAACCTCGATAAGCATCTTTCAGCTCTAAAAACAAGAACCATTGATGGTGATGAGCTGTTTATAGTATAGAAAAAATTTTTAAAATAAAAAGTAGGGTAAATATTAAATTTTCCTTAAATTTTTTACTTGGATTTTATACTTATCCGGATTACTCACTCACTTTATAAGAAAAGCACCGAAACCATCACTAACTCGATACTTTCTTATTTTTACCTCATCACCTTTTGGGTGACCATTTCAGCTTTAGGGAATTCTCATCGTTCTTTGACAATGAAATTTTTTCATTTTGGGGAGGTACGGGATAAGTGCGCTTAATTTTTTGGGAAAGAACAGTAAAATCTGTAAAAATTAAAGAAAGCCAGAAAAATGAATTTTCATACACTTCATTTTCTGGCTATATTTTTATCTTTGAGTAGTCATAAATAATCCTAGTCTTAATCTCTTTGGGAATCCTCCATTGGTAAACGGACTTCAAATGCAGTGCGTATTAAATTACTTTCAGCAGTAATCGTCCCATTGTGTTGCTCTACTATATTCTTCGCAATGAATAAACCGAGACCTGTGCTATTTTCTTGATGAGTCCGTGCTTTGTCACCAGTATAAAGCATATCAAAAATATAAGGCAGTTCATCTTGAGGAATGGCATCCCCATAATTGATAATTTGAACAACTATTTCCTTTGAACCAATGAAGCCGTTGATATCTACATACTGCCCCTCATATCCATAGCGATTTGCATTAATCAGAAGATTTTCAAACACACGGGCCAACAACTCTCCATCACCCATAATAGATAAAGGAGAAGTAATATTCATTCTTGCTATTAAATCGTTTTTCTCGAAAACAGGATACAACTCTTCTTTCAATTGAATAAGTAGCTTACTTAAATCGATTTGTTTCTTTTCAATTGGTAACATGCCATAATTCATCCTAGTTATTTCGAATAATTCATCAATCAACCTTTCTAAGCGTTGAGATTTGGTAAAGGCAATCGTTAAATAATGCCTGATCTGATTTTCAGTCAAGCTATCATCCTTAAGGATTAAATCTAAATAACCTAAAACAGAGGTAAGAGGTGTGCGCAAATCATGAGCCAAATTTACTACTAACTGCTCTTTACTACTTTCCGAAAAGTCACCCCTTTCTATGGCTTGTTCCAATTTTTCACTTGCCATATTAATGCCTTGTGCAATATCACTAAATTCATCATTTGACAATATTTGAACTCGATGCTTAAAGTCACCCTGAGCGAGATAATGAATTCCTTTTGAAATCTCATTGAAATAAGCAGAATAGGGTTTTGTAAGTAAAAAGAAAAACAATATCGAAAGCAAGATAAATAACAGTAAAAAGACGTTAAGATCTCCAATATTCGCCATGATTTCACGAAGATAAGCTAGTGTATCTCCACGTTCAACATTTGTATAATAATACAATTGGAGTACTTTAAAGAGTAGGTATGTTATGGCGCTAGACAACAACATGCTTAAACCTAACAATATTATCATTTTTGAACGAAAGCTTCGTAGTATTTTACCCATTGAATTTATAACCTACCCCCCATACAGTTTTTATCAATTTGTTTTTTCGTTTATCCTCTTCAAGTTTTTTCCGCAAAGTACGAATATGAACCATAACGGTATTCCCACCTTCATAGTATGCATCCCCCCATACCTTCTGAAAAATATCTTCTGCACTATAAACTTTATTTGGATGACTGGCTAATAAATATAAAATTTCAAACTCTTTCCGAGTTAACTCAATATTCTTACCATATAAAGTAACTGTACGGTGTTCAGGCGAAATCACTAATCCTCCAAATTCCAAGCTTGAGTTATGTTTAGTTTTAGGTTGATTTAACTTCATAAAGCGTCGCAGTTGGGCATTTACGCGAGCTACCAATTCGATGGGTGTAAATGGTTTAGTCATATAATCATCTGCTCCAATCACGAGTCCTTGCACTTTATCAAAATCAGATGTTTTAGCACTCAAAAAAATGATAGGCATATTATGTTTTTCACGAATGTGACGGGTAACTTCATATCCGTCCATTTTCGGCATCATAATATCCAAAATCAGCAAATCAATCGGTTGAGTCTGAATAACCTCAACGGCTTCTTGTCCATCAGATACCTTAATGATATGGTACCCTTCTTTCTCTAAATGGATAGCAACCAGATTAGCAATTTCTCTATCATCATCAGCTATTAATATTGTTATATTCTTCATCTATCTCACTCCTAAACAAAGTTATATCTCATATTCCTGTATGGATAACTCTCTGAAAAATTATTTTTGTAATTACCGATTCTTGATGTTTTTACTCCCAACACCCTTTCTTATATTATGGGTTTATTAAGCTCTTTTACAATAGCTTTTGTATAGTAAATATCCTCTTTCTGAGTCGGAAGTATATATGGAGAATATCCTAACAGTACTCCAGAAATTTTATTGCATTGATTCATGTATTTCGCTAATTCAATAGAGCCTTTTTGACGAATGCTAGATACACCAAAAATTATTTCTAAGTCTGGACTTAAAGCATTATTTTCTTGAATAGCATTTAAAATAACAATTTTTTCTTTTACAGATAAACTGTGTTGTTCTCCTGTTGCCCCACACACTAAAATAGATTTTACTCCTTTTTTCAGCTAAGTTGATGATATGCTCTAAGGTTGCTTGAAGGTTTATTTCTTCGTCGTAATGAAAGGCAGTCGGCACGACAACATGATAGTTTTCTTTTAAATTAAACAAATGTAATCATTCTATTCATTTAAAGTTATAAAAATTATATACTAAAATGAAAATGACATCAATCTTTTCACTTATAAATATCTTTGTTTTGCGGACGTGGAAGCCGACCGGTACGCTCCAGCAAGTCGAATCCCCGCCCAATATTAATCCCATCGCTACTTATTCATCCAAAAATGAGATGCCCCTATTAAACAAGGGAGTATCTCATTAGTCTTCTTTATGAAGTCGTCTGCTTTTATCATATTTCTTCGTATATTTCAAAATTCTGAAACCTCCTATTGTTCAGTCCTTCCCACGCTAACGCATTTAACATGGTACTATGACCTCTGCTGACTTCTGATAGTTCAGCCATACATCACTGCATGGGTTGTCATTTCTAAATTCATATCCATAACTTATCTATCAGACCTCCCCGAGTGCTGAACACATACCTCTTAAAGCAGTAATAACAGAAATATAATCTTCTGAATTAGCTATTTGTTTTTCTAGCTTAAAACTCTCAATAATACCATAGCCTCCATTTATACCTTATATAGACGTAATAGGTATTCCAGCTAAATTTAGTGTTTCAATATCACGTTGTATAGTTCTTGTTGAAACTTCAAATTTTTCAGCTAATGTGTTTGCATTTACTATATCTCGATTTAATAAATATATAATTATTCCAAGCAACCTATCTATCCTTATATTTTTTCACCACTCTTTGTATTAAAATATCATCTTGTTAAAGTATCTGAATACAGATATATTTATTAGATAGTGTCATATTGCGTTCATATTAATGCTATGAACATAACATAACAAAAAACTCATTTAAATTATCATTCTTTTTCTTCCTTCATTAGTAGCTTCAACTCTATTATTTACTTCTAATTTTGAATATATATTTATTATGTGAGTTTTTACTGTAGCTATAGAAATATATAATCTTTCAGCTATTTCTTTATTTGTATATCCATTTGATATTTCTTTTAAGACTTCTATTTCTCTTTCACTTAATATATCCTTTTTCTCATCCTTTGAAAATAATTCTAATACCTGTAAAATAAATTTCTTATCTTCTCTTGGTAAGGTATCAATTGATATATACTTTTTTATTAATTCTACTATAGATTTTCCCATTATTGCATATGGCTTAAGCAATCTTTCATCCCTACTATAAAAAATTGCTTCTAATAATAAATTTTTCACTTCTCGTGATTCTATATCCATACTATCCAATAACAGAGCTTTTTCCAGTAATGCCATAGTTAAAACATAGACATTACTATTTTTTCTTGAATAAGCTAATATTTCGTCAATAAGCTTTTGTCCTTCACCTTTATTATCAAGAATATTTAAAACCTTAGAATATGTAAGTTTTTCCTCAATTTTTAGTTCATTTTCTTTACTATTTAACTCTTTGCATATAGCCTCATATTCTAATATTTCTTCTTTTCTAACTCTTTTATGATTAAACAACATGATAATTTTTAATGATAGTATAGTTAAATATACTCTTGTACCTTTATACTCCTCAATTAATTCATTGATAATTTTTTCCCCTTCCTCTAAGTCACCTTGAAGAATTTTAATTTCTGCTAAATTATATTTTAACCCTCTAGAACCAGCTCTAAAATATTCATCATATATAAACCTTGAAAAATTCTTTTCAGCATATTCTATAAGTTCCTCTGCTTTTTCTAGTTGTAATTTTTTTATATATACTCCTGCTAATCCTATTGATATAAAAAACTTAAATTTATATAAGCCATCTGTTTCATCAACTATTCTATTTAGTGTTTTTGATACTTCTTCACTTTCTGCTAATCTTCCCATCTCTTCAAAAATCATTGCTTTCTGCATTAAGGAATATATCTCTATATATTTATTTTTTAATATTTTATTAGTATTTAAGCATAAATCGATTACTTCTAGTGCCTCGTTTAACCTATTTATATATACAAACCAAATAGTCATCAATAGATACATGAAAGTTTTTGTTAAATTATTTTCACATTGTTTCTCTATTTGTGATATTTTTAAATTGTTATAAGATATATCAAAATTATCTACAAGCATCCTTATTGGGCTTAAATATTGCCATAATCCTTCTTCAAAATTGTTTTCTATTTCATCCAATATCTCATTGCATTTTTCTATTTCGAAGTTATTATAATGATGAAATATTCTAAAAATAGTTAGATCAATACTTTCTTCTAAATATGAATTAGGTATTAGTGTTACTAATCTTGGATTTAACAACCTATGACCAAATTTTTCAACAATTCTTAGAGAGCTATTATAATCTTTAGCTTTAATATATAAACTCAACGCCTCATCAAAATCTTCTAGTTTCTCTAAGTAAGATGCTGATAACACAAGAATATTCCCTTGTTCTTTAAGCTGCTGCTCATTAAATAATTTTACTAAATACTCTTTTAATATATTATGATACCTAAAAAATTCAAGCTCTTCGTCTATAGTTATTATAAGTATATTTTTACTTATTAAAGAATCTATTATTTCCTTACAACAATTCTTTTGAAGAATGTTATTACAGAGATTTGGAGTAAAATAAGGTAATGGAGATGTTTTAATTAAAAACTCCTTTTCTTCCTCAGTTAGATTTGACATAATTTCCTTAGATAAATAATCAACCATATATCTATTTATTTTATTAATTTCTTTAAGCTTTTTACTGCTTTTGGGAGCCATAGAAATTAACTGCACCCCTCCAATCCATCCTTCTGTAATTTCATAAATTTTATTAATTTCAATGTCACCTATATTTAATAATAAAGTTTGTCTTATAAAGCTTTCACATTCTTTAAGAGATAATTTAAAATCACCGCCATCTATAAATAAAAGATTTCCTGAAACCATAATGTCTCCAAGATACATAGGTATTTCCTCTCTCGTTATAAATACCATATGAATATTATCAAAAGAATTTTTTATAAAATATTCTATTGTTTCAACTAAGAAGCTTTCATTAATATTATGGAAATCATCTAATACAATGATTATTTCATCTTCAATAAGTTCATTAATCATTATACCTATCAATATGTATATTTCTCTTCTATCTACTAAAGGATTTAATATATCTAGATATAATTTCTTATTCTTAACATATTTACCTATAGCTTCAATAAAATAATTCCAAAAAGCAATAATATCATTACATTCTTCATCTAACGAGATCCAACAACTCTTTTCATGGTTTTCCTCAATATACAAGGAAACAAGGGTGCTTTTTCCTACTGCTGCAGCACCCTTTATTATCGTAATTTTATGTTCTTTTATATATGAAACTTTCTTTTCTAAAAGCTCTCTTCTTATATTATTTTTTCTTACTTTAGGTCTTATAACTTTTGTGTAAAGAATATTATTCATTTCAATCACCCTTATATTCGTTACCTATAATTTTATATAAAATAATTAAAAGCTACCATTTTTAAATTTTTTATTGTTTATAATATATGCTAACATAAATAAAATAATAGATAATAATATCACCATAATTAATCCTCTATGATCTAATGTATTATTATTCTCTATTGCAATAGCATAGTCAACTATTTTTCTTTGGGGTAAAATTTTTCCTATTTTACCTATAATCCCTTGGTCATTAATTGAAAAAAAACTACCTGAAATTAGAGTGGTTATTACCAAAAGCATTGAACCAAACAAAATTCCATTATCTTCTGATTTTACTAATGATGAGATAAATAATCCGAAGGTTGAACCTAGAACACATAATATTCCTACTATAAAAATAAACTGCATGTTGCTTATATTAGTATTTAATTTTAAAGCATTTACTGATATTAAAATTATTATGGTAATAGGAGTAAATACTATTATGAAGCATGATATTGCATGAGCCAAAAAATAATTCATTGCAGTTATTGGATGGCTTAATACTCTTTTCGATATACCTTTATCTCTTTCCTCATAAAACAGAGTAAAAAACATTAGCCCTTGAATTAATATAAACATAGTTAGATATCCTAGTATATTAGTGCCTATTTCTCTATTTTCGCTAGAAAAAACATTATCAATACTTTCTCCCTTTAGCAATTTTTCAATATTTTCTTTAAATTTATGACTTTTTACCGTTATTACTTCGTAAACTCCATCATTTGATTTAATAACTGCATCATATTTATTTAGAACTAAATCGGACAGTTGTGGCTCTTTATTTATATAATTAATTTTTATACTATTACTATTTATAGGAATATTGTTTATCCCAACTACTGCCAGATTAGCTTTAATCTCTAGCCTACCAGTAAAATATACTGCTACAAAAATCATAGCTGGTATAATAAGTATTATATTAATTATATAAAATTTATTTTGTAATATCCTTATAAAATTATTTCTTATTATATTTAAAATATTCATATACTCCACTCCTCCTAAATATAGTCCTCACCATTAAATAAAAAATTTATCCCAATTAACAAAACCATTGTAATAGAAATTATTATACTTATTATTGTTAAATAGCCATTAAAATTTCCATCATATATTATTTTAAAAATACTTTCTATAATCATTTTTATAGGCGATAATGCTACTATACTTTTAATTTTTTCTCCAAGTCCATCTATTGGAAAAAATATACCGGAGGTTAATGCTAAAATATTGCATACTAATGAAAGTATCTTATTTGTACCTTCCTCATTTTTAATTAATACACATATAAAAGCACCTAATGTTACAGTGAGAAACAATAGTGCAAGTATAAGTATCAATATATATATAAAATTATTTTTACCATAATTAACTATGCCAGTTATAGATAATATGATCATATCTAAGGTAAAGAGGCTTCCTATAAATAAAAATGTAGATATAATTTTTGATCCATATATCTCCCAATTATTAGTTGGAGAAAATAATACTCTAAGATTACTGTTTTTTATCTTTCTCTCCATAAAAGCATTTGGAGTTATAGTACAAGATGATAATACTAAAAATATAATCATAGTAATCCCATAGTAGTCATAAGCAGTTATACCTCCGCCACCATAAAATGATGAAAATAGATATCCAAATAGTATAATCAAAACCATAGGATATACAAAGCCAAAGATTATAACCACAGGATTAGTAAATAAATTCCTTATATCTTGTTTTATAAGATTTACTAAATTCATAAATTCTCCTCCTAATCCCTTAAATTTCGTCCTGTAAGTTTTAAGAAAACCATTTCTAAATTCCCTTCTTCGCTTTTCACATTTTTAATTTTGAGTCCCATATCAATTGTTTTTAAAATAATTTTATCTAAATTTTCTATGGTTTTTATACTTGTAATCTCTATTAAATCTTTATTAGAATAAACTTTTTTAACTCCCTCTATAGAGTAAAAGCAATCTAAATCGTCTTCTAATATCCTATCTACATATACCTTGTAAACTCTTTGCTCTTTTAGGCTTTCCTTCAATTGTTCTTTCGTACCTTCTGCTATTTTCTTTCCCTTATCCATTATTATAATCCTGTCTGAAATTTCTTCTGCTTCTTCCATATAGTGAGTTGTATATATTATTGTAGTTCCCTTATCTCTTAATTTTTTTATAGATTCTAATATATGGTTTCTTGATTGTGGATCTATCCCAACAGTAGGTTCGTCCATAATTAATATCTTAGGCTTATGAGCAATGGCACACGCAATATTAAGTCTTCTCTTCATACCTCCTGAGAAGGTCTTAGGCTTTTTATTTTCATGTTCAAGCAGAGACACAAACTCTAAAGCTTCTTTTACTTTTTCTTTAAGTTCTTTTCCTTTAAGCCCATATAATGAAGCAAAAAATTCTACATTTCTGTAAGCTGATATATCTTCAAATATAGCTAAATCTTGAGGAACCATACCAATTTGACCTCTTATCCATTTTCTATTACCTTCTATTGGTCTATTAAAAAATTTTATATCTCCGCTATCTTCTTTTAGTATTGTAGATAATATGTTTATGGTAGTACTTTTTCCCGCACCGTTAGGTCCTAATAATGCTAATATCTCTCCTTCATAAACCTCAAAATCAAACTCATCCACAGCTTTACTATTCTTATAATATTTTTTTAGATCCTTAATCTCTATAATTCTATTCATAAATATCACCCCTCTCTTTATAATAAGATTTTCAACCATAAAAAAAATCAACCCATAGGTTGATTTACAAGGTTGATATTTAAAGTTTTAATTATTTAATTTATAGTATTATCTATTCCAGTATCTTTAAACTAGGTTTTAAAGATATAAAAATTTTTCTTCTCGTTTCTATATTTCATAAAGCTTATAATTTATTTTATATATTTATCATTCCAAAGGTAATTCTATCATAAAAGCAATTTTTCCATCATCTGATTTATAGGTTATATATCCATTATTTTTTTCCGCTAATTCCCTGCATATAAATAATCCCAATCCAGAGCTTATTTGTGTATGATCTCCATAATTATACTTAGTAAAAGGTTCTAATAAATTTTCTTTAATTTCCTTTGGAATAGGAAGACATTTATTTTCTATAATAATATAAATATTATTTTCATATTTGCACTGAATGTTTATCCGTCCGTCTTCACTATATTTGATTCCATTATCTATTAAATTTACAAGAATAGTTCTTATATCTTCTTTTACAGCAAAAATTACAGTGTCATCACTGTTTAAGTTAATATCTATTTTTTGTTTTTCAAACACAAGCTCAAATTCATATATGATTTGAGTTAATAATTCTTTAATATTAAAGTTTTGAGCTGTGTATCTCTTTCTCTCTTTACCTCTTGCCACCACCAACATATTTTGAACCATTGTATGCATCCTTTTAGATTCAGCTATAATTCTATTATGAGCTCTTTCTGTTACCTCCTTGTCCATTTCTCCCTTTTGAAGTAGTTGAGTATATCCTATAATTGCAGTAACAGGGGTTTTCATCTCATGGGTTGCATAATTAAAAAAATTTCTCGATGATTTTTCTAACTGCTCTATCTTTTTCTTTTCTAACTGCAAACATTCCATTTGTGCTTCTATTTGATCTTGCATTCTATTAAAATGATGAATTAAACTTGCTACCTCATCATTACTCTTTGCTTCTAATCTATTAGAAAAATCTCCTTGTTCTACAAAAGTCATACCTGTTGCTAAGGTGTTTAAGGACTTTGTTGTTTTCTTTAACCAAAAAAATATAACTAAGATCATTGCTATAAATAGTAGGCTTTGAATAAATACAATTTTTGTCATAAGATTAATAGAACCTTTGTATTCATTTAAGTAATCTTTTTGAAATACTAGTGTCCCTACATAAGTATCTCCTACATACATAGGATAGGCATAAGTAGCATAAAACTCTGTTTTTTCATTATGTATATATAATAGTGATGCTTTTCTATCACTATCTGTCATTATCTTTTCTGTATATTTTTCATCTAGTAGCTTCCCAGTGAACTGTTTATAATCATTCCTATCATCATTTATTGAAGCGTATATATCATATTGTTTATTAATGCTATTTAAAATTGGCCATAATTCACTTTTATTATTGAAACTAATTGTATCATTATTTATAAGATATTGTGTTTTCATTTCAGACAAGGTAATAGTCCTTACCTTGTCCATATCATTTGTAATAAAAGTCTGTAGATTTTTTTCAAATATTCCCCATATTATAATGTTTATTATAACCAATACACTTAAGCTAGCTATTATAACACCTATAGTAATTTTTCCCCTAATAGTTTTTAACATTTTATTTACCTCATAACATAACCAATTCCAAATACCGTTTCTATAAGAGTGTCTCCAGGCATTTCTAGCTTGGCTCTAATTCTTCTAATATGAACATCTACTGTTCGAGTATCTCCAAAATATTCATATCCCCATACTTTATCTAAAAGTTCTATTCTTGAAAATACTCTATTTCTATGGGTAACTAAATAAAAAAAGAGAGCATTTTCTTTTCTTTTTAACTCTACTTCTTCTCCATTTTTAAATACTCTTTTCCCCATCAAATCTACAGTAATATCTTGTCCTAGATCTAAGGTCTGTTCTGAAGAAAAATGTTTTTCTTTTTCTAAACTTCTAAATAATACTTTTACTCTAACTATAACTTCTTTTATTTCAAATGGCTTTGCTATATAATCATCTGCTCCTAGTTCTAATCCAACAATTTTATCAAAAATATTATCCCTTGCAGTAATCATAATCACTAAATATTCTTTTGATATTTTCTTGCAAATCTCGAATCCATCCATATCAGGCAGCATAAGATCTAATAATACAAGATCTGGTCTAAAGCTTTCCACTATATCCAATGCACTTTTACCATCAAATACACTTTTAACTTCGTAGCCTTCTTCTTTTAAAGCAATTGTTAAAACATCATTAATTGAATATTCATCTTCTACCACCAATATTTTTTTACTCATTATATTCACCCTAATCTCTAAAATAGCAAGTAATTTACTCATTTTAAACAAACCTATATAGTGATGTTATGTGTTTACTATAACATCACTATATAATTTGAAATTGACTATAATTTTAATTTACTATTTAATAAATTATTTCAATATTTTGTATATATAAAAATTATATATTAAAACCTTGATTCTATCAATGTTCTCCACATCACATGAGCTAAAACCTTTAGACTTCTAGTATCTAATTGTGTATTTTTTATATACAATATCTTTTGTTGTTTCTATAGTATCTTCAAATTTAGTTAAATGTCTAGCTAAAAATAATTCTGTTCCATCTTCGCTTAATGCAATATATACATAAGGATATGATGTTTCACCTTCATTCTCAGTTTTCTCTTTATATATAACGTTTAGCTCATCATTTCTTATCTCTTTAATATATCTATTTATAGGGATTATGGATTCTACATTTTTTTCATTTTGCTTAAACTCTTCTATGTCCAGCATATTATTTCCTATATATTCTGCCCACATATTGATGCCATCTGGTGCTTCAAATAATACCCTATATTGATTAGTTTTAAAATTAAACTTACTGATAGAAATAGTTTTATAAATAGGATGATATAAATAAGGACCTACTTCACTTACATATTCATCTTGGAAAATCAGCATTTCATCACTATTTATCATTACTCCCCTTACATTATCTATTTTACCTTTTTGATTTGACCCAATATACTTATCTAAATTAATATATGATTCAAAAAAAGCATTTTCTTTTTCTAATTTTAATTTATAAACTTTTAAATCTTTATTTATCCACACTAAGGATTGTAGTGAATCTACATAATGAAGAGTGTTAAGACATCCATTTTTTTCATATTCTTTATCATGAACATCATAGAGTTTCTTACTTTTCATATCATATAAGTATAGCTTTTCTTTATTAGATGCCGTTGTTATATAAATCTCTACATAGTTTTCATTATCTGAATTAAGTCTAATATGGCACGCACTATCATACTCGCTACGTTCTTTCAATTCATTTATTATCTTTGTCAGTTCAGGAATTTCCTTAATTTTATCTTCCTTTTTATAATCTATGCTAAATACTTTATCATCTTCAAACAATTTGACTCCTAGTACTTTAGCTCCCCATACACGCTTAAAAACTTCCTTTGAAGTTTTTATTAAATTATTATTATCATCTACTTTATATAAATACTCTTTCATATATCCTGCTATTGGATGAGTTACTGTAGCTTTATCTAAATCTGATATTGTTCCACATCCTTTATCAATAACTCCATAAACCTCCCCTTCATGATAAAAAGCTGGTTCAAAATAATCTCCTTCGTCTAATTTTAAATTTATCTTTTCTACTGTTACTTTTGGATTATTATTTTTTTCTTCTATTTTGGGATTTCTTACATCACTTTCAAGAACTATTCTTTTAACTGACTCTTCATCCTTCTGTTTACAACCAATTAGCTGCGTAGTCAAACTTAAAAGTACTACTGTACATAATATTTTTTTATTCATGCCTCTCCCCCCTAATCTTATATTATCAAATGGTTTTTACAAACTAACTTTAACTTGTTTCCAAATTGTAAAATCTCCCAATTTTTTCATAAAAATATCCTAGAATACCTGTCTTTTAAGTATTCTAGGATTAACAAAACTTATTATACTTTCATTCAAATATGGTAATATTCTTTTAGTTGCTATATTTTCAAACTTATATATAAATAATTTATATCTTAAAATTTTATCTAAAATGCATAAGAATTTAATAATGTCGACAATCTATATAATCTTATTTATTCTTTAACCCAATAACCTCTACAATCATTAGACCTGCTTAGAAAACCGTATTCAATTAGTGCTCTTCTTATAGTTGCAAAATCATCATATACTGTCTTTAATATCTCATTTATTTCTTTTTCTGAATAAATTACGCTACTTTCAAATTTTTTCATTATTTCTTCTAAAATTATAATTTTTTTCTTTTCCCTTGATGGGTAACTTTTTAATACCCCATTTTTATCCATATAATTATTTATAACCTGTATCTTCTCTTCATCAGTTATATTAAATCTATCATCTAATGTAGTTGCTGTCTTATGGGCATCACATATAGTTCCTTTATCAAGCTTATTTATCTTTTTGTTAGTACTTTGAGCTAATAAGTCCATAATAGCTAAATATAATTTTGCCTGTTTTTCTTTCTCTCTTAATTTATAACGATGATTTCTTATAGTAGAAGTGGCAACGTCTAACTTATTAGATATTTCTTTATCTGATAATCCCTGTGAAAAGAGATTTATTATTTCTCTTTGTACCTCTGAAATTCCGGTAAAACTTGAATTCATATTTAATAAATATTGTAGCATTGAATTATGTTTCTCTTCTATATGAATTTCAGCAGCTTTTTTTGCTTCATAAAACTCTGAATCAATTTTATATATTTTACCAATAGTAAAATTTTCTCCACAAATTAAACATTTAATATTGTCATCACTTTGAATATATCCATTTTTTATATCATCTATTGTCGCGTTCCAAAATTCCTCATTATTTTTTATTTCTTCATCACTCTTATTCATCAATGTATTCTCCTTCTCTCCAATATTTCGAACCATCTTTTTCTCTAGATAATAGTTTATAATCTATTAATCCTCTTCTAAGTAGAAAATAATCTTCAAATGTGTGCCACTCATTAATTATGCTATTAACTTCTTTCTCAGTATAAAAATAATTATATTCAAATTTACTAGCAAGATAACTTAGAATTTCAACCTTTAGCTCTTTTTTAGCAGGCCAAATTTTTATTCTACCTTTATCATCAAGAAATCTTTCTATATTCCCCATAATGTTCATCTCCTAATTCCATAATTAATATATTTATCCCAATAAATATCATTTATAAGTATAATTATATAATCAATTTTATAATTCGTCTATTTATACATAGATAAATTCATATTATGTTTATATATTAAGTATTATATTTAAAGGATGCAGCTTGATTATTATCACTTTTCTTATTTAATTAAATATATCAAAGACGTTTAAAATTCATAATATGTATTGAGATTAATTTTGAAAGGAGATATACAATGTATTTAACAGGCGGAGTTGTTCGTAAAGGTAATCCCCTATATTTAGAAGCTAGTAGAGATTTAAATCTAGCTTTTAGAAAATTTCCTTGCATTATAGTTTTCTGTTTTTCTGAAGCAGATGTCATAAATGCATTAAAATATGCAATATCAGAATGCATTCCATTTAGAATTAGAAGTGGAAGACATGATTATGAGGCAAATTCAAATGTAAATAGAGGAATAGTAATAGATATTAGTAATATTAATTATACTTTTATCGATAGAATAAATAATACTGCTAAGTTTGGTGGTGGAATAACAAATGGAAAGATGTACTCTGACTTAATAAGCAAAGGTTATACTATCCCTGCTGGAACATGCAAAGATACAGGCTTCTGTGGTCTAACTACTTGTGGTGGTGTAGGATTTGCATCAAGATTACTAGGACTTTCTTGTGATAATTTATTAGAAGTAGAATTAATAAATTATGAAGGTAAGAAAATAGTTGCAAATGAATGTTGTAATGATGATTTATTTTGGGCTGTAAGAGGTGGACTTGCCTCAAATTTTGGAGTAGTAGTTTCATTAACTTATAAAATTACTCCTGTATGCAATGTTTCAACTTATGTTATAACTTGGAACAGCAAATACTTTGTTGATGTATTAGAGCTTTGGCAAGAGCTAACCCCTTATGCTGATGTCAGATTAACAACTAGTGTAGTTTATGAAAAAGACCCTTGTGGTGATATATTATTATCATCACAAGGACAGTTTTTTGGAAGCAAAGAAGAATTGGAATGTATAATAAGGCCACTTATAAAGGTTGCTCCAACAAAATCTGTAGAAATAGAATGTGTTCCATATAGAGAAGCTATAGAAAAGTGGAATGTTGGATGCCCTAACCCTCAAAAATTTAAAGCAACAGGCTCTTTTATATATGAGCCACTTAATAGATGTATATTAGAATCTTTAGAAGATAAAATGATAAATTCTCCTAAGAATTATAGCCGATTCTATGAGTTTATAGGGCTTAACGGAAATGTAAGTGACATTGATCCAAATGACACTGCCTTTGTTCATAGAGACTCATTGTATTTACTAGAAATAAAATCTGTATGGACTTCAGAGAGATATAGAGAAGATAACATTAATTGGACAAGCAGTGTTAAAGCTCTATTAGATCATGTTGGAATAGGCACCTATAGAGGTTTTACTGATTTTGATATTATAGATTGGCAAAATCAATATTATGGAGATAACTATTTAAGGCTTAGAGAAGTTAAAACTGAATACGATCCTTTAAATATATTTAAATTCCCACAATCAATAGAACCTTTTAGTATTTAAATTTAAATTAAAGTAAAGCATTAGTTATTTATTAATTAATGCTTTTATCTTAAGTTTTTCTATATATGCAGCACCAAGTTGTATGTTCTAATATACTTTTGTATAATATATTTCATATAATCCTTTTTATCTTTTCTATATTATTTAATTATCAAGTGTATTATATAAATTTAAAGAATATAAGGAGGAAAAGATTATGTCATCTAATTTAAGTAAAAGTGCTGAAAAAGTTCAAAGTGTACTTAATGAGTTTGGATTTGAACTTAATGTAATTGAACTATCTGATTCTACTCGTACTGCACAAGAGGCAGCAAATACAATAGGCTGTAATGTAAGTCAAATAGCTAAATCTTTAATTTTCAAAGGAAAAACCTCTCAAAGACCTATATTAATAGTAGCAAGCGGTACTAATAGAGTAAATGAAAAGGCAATTAAAGAACATTTAGGAGAAAAACTAGAAAAAGCAGATGCAGATTTTGTACTAACTCATACAGGCTTTGCCATAGGAGGCATCCCACCGATTGGACACAAAACCTCTATTACTACTTTAATTGATGAGGATTTAATGCAATATGAAGAAATATGGGCTGCTGCTGGAACACCACATGCTGTTTTTAAACTTACGCCAAAAATTCTAGCAGAAATAACAAATGGAGATATAATATCTATAAAATAAACTAAAGCCACAAAATGCTTATATATGTTTTGTGGCTTTAGTTTATATAAAACTCTATATTTATATAAATTTTAATCAACAATTTTCATATTTTTCAATCAATATATCCACAGAAATGTGGATAAGTTGCATATAATAAAATTTTTTAGATAGAATTATTATAGGGTTCCCTAATGAAAATTTAACTTATGCATGATTTTAATTTTCATAACAAAAATTCTTTTCTATGAATGAAAAATTAAGAATGAAAGATGAAGAATTATGGTTAAAACTTCACGGCTAAGACTTTTGAAGTTTTTTGAGAATAAATTTTATTTTAAGAAATTCACTAAAGGTGAATTTCATCCTAAATTTTTCATTCTTAATTATTAATCCTTAATTTTTAAGGGATTAAACTGCTTTTATAGAAAATTTATTTTCCAGAGTATATATTAAGTTTTCACATTGTATCCCTATATATTAAATGTATGCAAGGGGGTATCTGAACATATGTCGAAACATTCTTTAGAAACTATAATCAAAAAGTTAATGTTAATACATTTATTACTTTTGGTATCATCGGCTATTCCTTTATTCTTATTTAAATTTAGTCAATTTGCCCCTTACCTGCGAGCAGTAAGTTACTACAGTATGCTTGCATTAGGTTTACTTATTCTAGTTGCACCATTTAGTAAATTTTGGGATAAAGCTTTTGGTGTAATGTTAATTATTTTAATTATTATTAAAACTATTAATAAATGGTACTAATGGCAAAATTTATATTTTTTAAAGATATTTAAAATTATTTCTTTAATAATTTTATTTCCAAGCTTCTACTAAGAGAGAAGCTATTTTTTTTAATTCTAAGGGAGTAAAAGAAGCATATCCTACTACAACGGTTTTTGTATCTTGAACTTTTTCGATATAATAATTAGACAAAGCATAAACTCCAACACCTTTATTCTTTGCACTTTCAATAAGCTGAGCTTCACTCATGCCATTATTTACTTGTAAAAGAAGGTGCATCCCCGCATCCTCTCCACTTATAGAAATCATATGGCTTAAAGGCATTAATCCCTCTAAAAATGCATCTCTACGGTTTTTATATATTTTTCTCATACGATTCAAGTGGCGCTCATAGTAACCACCTTGTATAAAAGCTCTTAAAGTACGCTGCTCAAACTCTGAAACTGTACAGGAATAAAACATAAGTTGTTCTCTGTAATGTAACAGTAACTTTTTAGGTAGTACCATATATCCGATACGTAAAGAAGGAGCAAGGGTTTTAGCAAAAGTATTCAAATAAATTACCTTATCATTATGATCCAAGCTTTGCAGCGTTGGAATAGGTTTTAGCACAAATCGGTATTCACTATCATAATCATCTTCTATAATATATCTTTGATCACTTTGTGAAGCCCATTGCAAAAGCTGTCTTCTGCGATTAATGCTCATTATCGTTCCAAGTGGAAAGTGATGTGATGGAGTCACCTGCACAACAGTAGCAGGAGTATTTTTAAGTTCATCAATACACATTCCTTCTTTATCCATTGGAATTGAATACATATTTACTTTACGACTTTGTAAAATACGAGAAGTTTTATAATATCCTGGGTCTTCCACTGCATAAGCGTGATCTGGAAGCATTTCTGTTATAAGCCCCAATAAATATTCTGAACCTGCACCTAAAACTATTTGTTCCGCTGATACATTCATATTACGAAATTCTTGAAGGTATTTTGCTATTACATTGCGCAATTCAATGTCACCTTGAGGATGTACAGGTTTAAGCAAGGAATCACCCTCGTTGTTAAGACATTCACGCATTAGTCTTGTCCAAACTGAAAAAGGAAAATTACTAGTATCTACGGTATTTGTTTTTAAATCAAACTTTATATCATCGAAAGATTGAATTTCATGTTTTACTTCCAATTCAACTTTTGATTTTATTTTAGGTATAAATTCAACTTGTTGAACATAGTACCCTTTTTTTTCTACAGCATTAATATATCCTTCTGCTTTAAGCTGATTATATGCATTTTCAACAGTAACTTGGCTAACTTGCAAATGTGAAGAAAATGCTCTTTTAGAAGGAAGTTTTTCACCTGCTTTTAACGAACCTTCTTCAATCATATGTCTTATATGCATATAAAGCTGCTCATAAAGAGGCTCTTCTTTTTTATCATTAAATATTACTGTAATCATAACATAACTCCTATCTGGCATTATTAAATAATTGAATTCTGGTTATTGAAGGCATATCAGATGTATTATATTATTATTTCAAGAAAATTGTCAAGATTATGGAGGTTTTAACATGGCTCAGGAAAGATATGAATTAAATAAAAACTTAGCACAAATGCTAAAAGGTGGAGTAATTATGGATGTAACTACACCAGAACAAGCAAAAATAGCAGAAGCTGCTGGAGCATGCTCCGTTATGGCACTAGAACGTATTCCTGCAGATATTAGAGCTGCCGGAGGTGTTTCTCGCATGAGTGATCCTGCTATGATTAGAAGTATTCAAGAAGCTGTTTCTATCCCAGTTATGGCAAAAGTTCGTATTGGACATTTTGCAGAAGCTCAAATTTTACAAGCTATTGAAATTGATTATATAGATGAAAGTGAAGTTTTATCTCCAGCAGATGATGTTTATCATATTGATAAAAAACAGTTTAATGTTCCTTTTGTGTGTGGAGCAAAAGATTTAGGCGAAGCACTACGCCGCATTAATGAAGGTGCATCTATGATACGTACTAAAGGCGAACCGGGGACAGGAGATATTATACAAGCAGTACGTCATATGAGAAAAATTATGAGTGATATCCGTGCTATTACTTCAAAAAGAGATGATGAATTATATATAGTTGCAAAGGAATTAGCAGTTCCTTATGAATTAGTTAAATATGTTCATGAAAACGGGAAATTACCGGTTGTTAATTTTGCCGCTGGTGGTATTGCAACTCCAGCAGATGCAGCATTGATGATGCAGCTTGGTGCTGAAGGTGTATTTGTTGGTTCTGGTATATTTAAATCTGGTAATCCTGAAAAACGTGCTACTGCTATAGTGCAGGCAGTTACAAACTATAAGGATGCTGATTTAATAGCTAAACTATCTGAAAATCTTGGTGAAGCTATGGTTGGAATCAATGAAAAAGAAATAGAATTATTAATGGCGGAGCGTGGACAATGAAGATAGGTGTATTATGTCTACAAGGAGCATTCATTGAGCATATTAAAGTTTTACGTCAATTAGGTGTAGAATGCTGTGAAATTAGACAATTTAAAGATTTCACAGAAGACTTAAGCGGATTAATTCTGCCTGGTGGTGAAAGCACAGTTATTGGTAAATTATTAACTGAACTTAATTTACTAGAACCAATACAATCTGCAATAAATAAGGGATTACCTGTATTCGGTACTTGTGCAGGACTTATTCTATTATCTAAAGAGATAAGTGGTCACAATGCAACCTACCTTAACTCTATGGATACTATTGTGAAGAGAAATGGTTATGGACGACAGTTAGGAAGCTTTATGAAGCTTGCAGATTTCAAAGGTATCGGACAAATTCCTATGGTTTTTATCCGTGCTCCTTATATCATCTCCTGTAAAGATACTGTAGATATATTAGCTAAGATAGATGGAAATATTGTAGCTGCAAGACAAGATAATATGTTAGTTACAGCTTTTCATCCTGAACTAACTGATGATATGCAGGTTCATAAATACTTTTTAAATATGATATCTGAAAGTAATTATATTTAAAAAATTCAAGTATAATATGAATTACAATATATATTATCTTTTCATATATTCTTATAGATAAATAAAGAGCATGAAGGATATAGGTATCTTTCTTAAATTCCTTCATGCTTTATAAATTAATCTCTTATATTTTTTATCATTTCATAATAGCTACCTTTATAAGTATTGTAGCATATTTCAATCTGTTCTAAATAATTCTTTTCTCTAGATTACATTTAAATCATTGAACCCCTTCCATCTCCAAGTCTAATCTTTTAAAAAAGTCATCCATGAATTTTAATCGTTCAATACCAATTTCTTTTGCTTTTTTAGTATGCAATTTTTCTGGAATTTTCTTAAATTTCACTTCATATTCAATAAAAGCTGAATGCTTTGAAATATCTTTTAATCTTCCATTTTCTGAAGTATTTGTATCTATTGGATTCTTTACTGATAAACTTTGTCCAAATTGCCCTGCAAGCATAAAACAGCGAGCAATTCCAATTGAACCAAGTGCATCAAGTTTGTCCGCATCAAAAAGTATTTTAGCTTCTATTGTTTTAGGTCTATTATCAGTTCTAAATCTATGTGTAATAATACAATGCTTTATCTTTTCAATTTTATCTTCTTCATATTCTAAATCTCTTAATATACCCTCTGCCATTTCGCTTCCCAATATAGCATGGTCAATTTCTCCTGTTTTATCTTTACTCTCTCTAACTCTAGCAATATCATGTAGTAATACTGCTGGAATAAGAACTTCCATGTCTACATTTTCTTCGTATTTTGATAAAAACATACATAGATTATACACTCTAAGTACATGATCAAGGTTGTGTGCCGAACATGACAATTCCTTTTCTACAATTTCTCTAATCCTTTTATGTATTATATCCATATCTATCCCCCATTAATAGCTAATTTTATTATAATTTTATCAAACATATGTTCGTAAATCAATATATTTTTTAAAGCTTGGATGAATATGAATATTATGTATTTTAATAAAAGATATAATTCTAGAATTTATCAATCAGGACCACCCGTAAAACGGGTGGTTTGCTTTAGCCCTATAAGGGCATATTACTAGCTGTGCTGCTCGCACGCCGAACGGTTTGCCAACCGCAAATTTTTACTAACTACCCCTAAAGGGGTTTATTTTATCTGCTCTTCTTTACTGGCTCACCCGTAAACGGGTCAATATATTCTTTTAAACTCAATTGCTCATATGCTATATCTTCTTGTATTTGATTTTTTATATATTCTTCAATTACTTTTTTATTACGCCCAACTGTATCAACATAATATCCCTTGCACCAAAATTGTCTATTTCCATACTTATATTTTAGATTAGCATGTCTATCAAAAATCATAAGAGAACTTTTTCCTTTTAAGTATCCCATAAACTGAGCTATGCTTAATTTAGGTGGAACACTAACTAACATGTGTATATGGTCCTTGCATGCATTTGCTTCTATTATTTCTACACCCTTATGTTCACATAACTTTCTCAATATTACTCCAATATCAACTTTTATCTTTCCATATATTATTTGTCTTCTATACTTAGGTGCAAACACTATGTGATATTTACAATTCCATTTGCTATGTGCTAAACTGTTATTGTTCATTATGAACTCCTCCTTTGTATTTCAAGTATTGGTCGGCAAACCTAATACTTATTTTACTAAAGGAGGATCTTTTTTTATACTCATAGCTAAAAGCTTTTTAGAACCACAGGTATAACCTGTGGTATTCTTTTATACAATAAATTAAGCCTTGGTTTCCCAAGGCTTAATTGTTTATCACTTTTTACTATTTTTAACTTCAGTCCATATATCGTCGTATAATCTTGTAGCTTCTCCTACATCTTTAATAAGTTCATTACCTTCTACTGCCTCTCTTGGTGGATAAACAGCTATGTCATTTAACTTACCTGGATCAATTAGAGGATAAGCTGCTTGATTTGGGTTTGCATAAGGGAACTCTTCAGATACTTGAGCACTAATTTCTGGTCTATAAATGAAGTTTATAAATTCCTCTGCTAATTTCTTATTTTTAGCCTTTGCTGGTATAACAAAGTTGTCATACTGTGGAACTACTCCTTCTTTTGTTAGAACTGTTTCCAAATTAGGATTCTCAAGCTTGGCAAGATATGCTTCTGTACCCCATACATATCCTATTGAAGCTTCTCCATTTATTAATAATGTTTTTGGCGATTCACTATCAAAAGCTTTTATGTTTGGCATTAGCTTTATCAAATCTTCCTTCGCCTTTTTAAGTTCTTCAGGATTTGTAGTGTTTATAGAATATCCATTCTTTTGAAGCGCCATACCTACAATAACTCTTGGGTCATCTAAGATAACCATAGAATTTTTAAACTCACTATCCCATAATCCATCAAAGGATGTAATTTCTTTTGATATCTTGCTTCTATCCACTACTATATAATTGCCTCCCCACATATAAGGTAGACTATATTTATTATTAGGATCAAACCCTAAATCTAATACATTTTTATCTATGTTCACAAGATTAGGTACATTAGCCTTATCTATTTCTTGAATTAGATTCTGCTTAATCATTATCTCAATAGCATAGTCACTAGTAACTACTAGGTCATAAGGTATATTTCCCCCCATAAGCTTTGCAAGCATTTCTTCGTTTGAAGAAAAAGTAGCGTAATTAACCTTTACGTTGTATTCTTTTTCAAACTGTTCTACAACTGATTGAGGTAAGAATTCAGACCAGTTAAATAGATTTAATACTTCTTTTTCAGTTTGTCCTACATTTCCGAACATAATAAATCCTGCTCCAAATACCATCAGTGAAACTACTACTGCTGATAATGCTTTTTTAATCTTCTTGTTTTTAAGAGCATTTCTTCTTATACCTTCAGCAATAAGTACCATACTTAAAGTAAATACCATCATCACTGTCGATAGAGCATTTATTTCCGGAGTAACACCAAACTTAACCATTGAAAATATCTTAAGTGGCAGTGTATTACTATCCGGTCCAGAAGCAAAAAAGCTTATAATAACATCATCTAAGGATAAAGTAAAAGCAAGCAATCCTCCTGCTATAATCCCTGGTGATATTACTGGCAATGTAACCTTAGTTAGAGTCTGCCAAGGGGTAGCACCAAGATCTAGTGCAGCCTCTTCTAAAGCAATATCAAATCCATCTAATCTTGCTCTAACCACTACAATAACATAAGCAATACAAAATGTTATATGTGCAAGTATTAAAGTTAATAGTCCTGCTTCTAAATTAAGTAAGGAAAAAAAGGCAAGCATTGATATCCCCATAACTATTTCTGGAATAACCACTGGAATATATAATAATCCTTCCATAACCTTTTTTCCCTTAAATTTATACCTATACATACCAATAGCTGCTAATGTACCTATAACTACTGCAAAAAAAGTACTCACAAAGGCTATAATTAAGCTATTTTTTAGCGCCTCTAATATTTGAGCATTATTTAATAAACTTTTATACCAATCTAGTGTAAATCCCGACCATGTAGCATTTAATTTTGATTTATTAAAAGAAAATACTATTAAAACTAAAATTGGTAAATATAAAAATCCATATACTAAAGCTGCATATATTTTACTTAACAGATTTTTTTTCTTATCCATTAACTACTAACCTCCTCTGCACCCTTTTTCGGTGTAGTTCCTTTAAAGTAAAGGCCAATAGCTATGAGCATTAGTATTATTACAATTACTGCTATAGCTGAACCAAATGGCCAGTCTCTGGAGGTTAGGAACTGATTTTTAATTAGGTTAGAAATAAGCATTGTCTTACTTCCGCCCATTAAGTCTGATATAAAGAAATAACCTAATGTTGGTATAAATACAAGCATACATCCTGCTACAATACCAGGCATAGTTAAAGGTAGAGTTATCTCTTTAAAAGTTTTATATGGTGAAGCACCAAGATCATTGGCAGCTTCTATATAACTCATATCTAATTTTTCTATAGAAGTGTAAATAGGAAGTACCATAAACGGTAGCATTATATAAAGCATTCCTATAAACACAGCACCATCTGTGTAGAGCATTTGTATTGGATTGGAAATAAATCCAAATCTCATTAAATAGGTATTAATTACCCCTTCCGTTCTTAATAATATTATCCATGCATAGGTACGAACTAAAGAATTAGTCCAAAATGGAAGTATAACCAAAAGTAATAGAAGTCCTCTATACTTTTTATTAGCTCTTCCTATAAAATATGCAAATGGATATCCTATAATTAAACATCCTACAGTGGTACTAATAGAAATAATTAATGTCTTGATTAATATTTGTCCGTATATAGGAGATAATAATCTTTTATAATTGTCCAATGTAAAAGGTAACTGGATATCTCCATATTCACCTCTTGATAGAAAGCTAACTATTAGCACAAGAAGTAGCGGAACAATAAAAAATGTAATTAACCATATGGCGACTGGACCTATGGTTTTAAATATTGGGGCAGACTTTAAAAACCTTCTCTTAAAACCCTCTTGACTCTCTAATGAAGCATTTTTATTTTCTGTCCTATGCAATAGCTTTCCAAGAAAGTTTGAAAAAGCTTTGCTAAGTTTACCCCACATTATTGTACCACCACTGCGTGTTTAGGGTTCCATGTGGCAAACACGTATGGTTTATTATGGGCATCTAAGGAGTATACATCACTTATAGGTTCTGATACAACGAACTCCATGCCATTTTTAGTAACAACAACGGTTTTAATAACCGAACCATTATAAATTCTCTCTTTAACATTTACCTTTATTCCAACCATTCCAATATCAACATTATTTGAAAGTTTAATTCTTTCTGGTCTAATTGCAAGACAAATTTCCTGTGCCATAGAAATCGGAGAATCAGCTATTAATATTTCTTCTCCAGCATCTTTATTTATAAGATATCTGTCTTCACCTTTTTCTAAAATCATGCCTTCAAATAGATTAGTTTCACCAATAAAGTTTGCAACAAACTTAGTTCTTGGCTTTTCATAGATCTCTGCTGGAGTACCAACATGCTCTATAACACCTTTATTCATAACTACAATTCTATCAGACATAGTTAATGCCTCTTCTTGATCGTGAGTTACATAAATAAATGTAATACCTAACTTTCTTTGAAGCTGTTTTAATTCTAATTGCATTTGTTTTCTAAGTTTTAAGTCTAATGCTCCTAAAGGCTCATCTAATAAAAGCACTTTTGGATTATTTATAACAGCTCTTGCTATAGCAACCCTTTGCTTTTGACCACCTGAAAGTTCATTTGGCATTCTATTTTCATAACCTTCAAGTTGAACCATTTTTAACATTTCACTTACTCTTGCTTTAATTTGACTTTCTGACACATTTTTAACTTTTAAGCCAAAAGCTACATTTTCAAAAATATTCATATGAGGAAATAATGCATAACTTTGGAATACTGTGTTAACACATCTTTTGTATGCAGGTACTTTTGATACATCTTCTTTATCTATAAAGATAGAACCTATACTTGGATCTTCAAAACCTGCTATCATTCTTAATGTTGTTGTTTTACCACACCCACTGGGACCTAAAATTGTTAAAAATTCTCCCTTCCTAATATCTAGAGAAATCTCTTTAACTGCTAAGGAATCACTTCCTACGAATCTTTTGCTAATACCTTTTAATTGAACCATTACGTCAATCAAGAAAATCACCCCTACCTTATATTGTTTGTTTATGTAAATTTAAATTACTAACTTTGTATAATTGACAATTTTAATTGCAAATCATCAAATTCCTTAAATCATGTTATATAAAAATAAAAAACCCCATGCATAAAAATTGCAGGGGTGTAGATTTCATAAGTATTTATCTCTTTGATAAAACTAACTGTCTTTGTATATGGATTATAAATTACTTTATAAATTTAGGACAAACTCCAAAGCGTTAACCAACGTTATCTTAATAATGTTTAAAATTCCTTCTTTATTAAGATGCTGTTGTTCCTATTTTCTCCATTAACCCCTCTTCTTTATTTATTTTAAATAATTGGTTTTTACTACTTAGCGACTTATCCGTACTCATAATATCCCTCTTATCTCAAAATAAAATTTTTAATATTTATCTCTTAAATTTATAAAATGATAACCTATATAATAAAGCTATCAGCTTAGATTATACCAAAGCTATCAAGAAAATTCTACAATTTATTTATATTTATTTAATGTAAATTTAGACAATTGATTTACTCAACAATTATCTCATTAAGTCAAGTGATTTATAATATTATATTCTAATATCTCTATAAATTTCATGTTTTTCATAAATACATAAAAATATCCCCCAAATTCAATTGAAGGACATTTTTAATATCTCAAATTTAAACGCTATAAATTATTTAACTACCTTAGAAAAGTTACCTAAAAAATATTAGGTATTTGGCAGGGGCAGCAGGACTCGAACCCGCAACCAATGGTTTTGGAGACCACTACTCTACCAATTGAGCCATACCCCTATAACGAAGATTATCTTATCATATTTTAGTATATATTGTCAATATAAATATAGTTCAGTATCTTTATATTTTAAAACAATTTACAACTTAATTTAATACATAATTTACAGCTGAAAACTTAACTTAATTCACAATTCACAATGCAAAATTTACAATTGTGGATATTTCTCAGCAGAAGCTGAGAAATTTAGAATTAATTCCACCACTGTATTTTATGTAATATGCACACTATGTAATACATTAACTATTATTTTAATTATATTGGCTATCTCTATTAATATTGCTTAAAAATTTTGAGTCTTGTCCAAACCATACTGTACCTCAAGAAACCCTTTCAGGGCTTCAGCACTGTTCCCCTAAGATGGATTTAATTCATAATGCACAGCAATAATTAAGTATGGATTATTTAAATGTATACATTAATTTTAAATTGGCATATTTATATATGTATATAAATATTAATATTTTAAAATAATGATTTATTTTTTGACATTATTTAATAATATGATACAATCTATTATTAAATATAAAAAATTCAATATTGTTAGGAGTGAATACTATGGGAAATATCGCAGCATTTTTTGATATTGATGGAACAATATATAGAGAAGGTTTAATAACAGAAGTTTTTAAAAAGATAATAAAATATGAATTAGTAGAAGAAAAAAAATGGTATAGTGAAGTTAGACCATCTTTTATTAAATGGGATAAAAGACAAGGTGATTACGATACTTATTTGTTAAAAATGGTAGATATATATATAGAAGCTATAAAAGGTATAAGCAGACATCATATAGATTACATTGCAAAAAAAGTAATAGAGCAAAAAGGTGATAGAGTATATACATTTTCAAGAGAGAGAATAAGATGGCATAAAGAACAAGGTCATATAGTTATTGCTATATCTGGATCTCCAATTGAGCTTGTAAGAGAGATGTCAAGCAAATACAATATGGATGATTATAGAGGTTCAATATACTTGCTAGATGAAAATGAAACTTATACAGGTGATATAATCCCTATGTGGGACTCTGAAAGCAAAGAAAAAGCATTGATGGAACTAAAAGAAAAATATGATATAGATCTTGAAAAAAGTTATGCATATGGTGATACATCTGGCGATTTTACCATGTTTAAATCTGTAGGAATACCTTACTGTATAAATCCTACTAAGGAGCTTTTAACAAAAGTTATGGAGGATGAAGAAGTAAAGGATAAAATAAAAGTTATAGTTGAGAGAAAGGATGTAACTTATAACTTAAATATAGATAATATACAATTTTTATAATATTTTTTAAAAAATTTTTTAGAGATTTATCTGAGGTTTTATGTTTACAAACCTAAAAAGCTTAAAAATTAGTAATGCTAAGCTGCTAAGGCTTATAGGATTATTCTACTTAATTCAGCTTCTTCTCTATATCTTAACTAAAATAATAATCAGTGAATACTACATTAAATTGAGTATTCGCTTTTTTAAAATATTAATTCTAGTAGTAAATTTTTCATATAAGTTAGGA
>NZ_JBSVQM010000037.1:0-26674 GCF_054863625.1 Clostridium sp. Marseille-QA1073
CATTGTTATAATTGTGGGTTAATTTTATTTTTAAACTAAAGAACAGCTAATTCATTCATATCTTGATACTTTTTTAAATGGGAGAAATGTATATGAAAGAATTTAGTATTAGCACAAATGTGTATTTTGGAGAAGGATCTTTAGATAAACTAAAGGAAATTAATAATAAAAGAGTACTTATAGTATGTGATAAATTCATGGAAGTTTCAGGTATGGCTGCAAAAGTACAAGAAAAACTTGTTAATTGTGAAGTAGCTATATATAGTGATATTGTACCTGACCCATCTGTAGAAGTTGTTGCTGCTGGTATTAAAAAATTACAAAGTTGTAATGCACAGATTATAATAGCCCTTGGTGGAGGTTCATCAATTGATGGAGCTAAGGCAATTAAAGAATATGCAAAAAAAATTACTGGAGGGGTTTCTTCTATAGAAGAGTTTTACGCTATACCTACTACAAGTGGTACAGGCTCTGAAGTAACTGAATATGCAGTAATTACAAATAAACAAGAAGGATTAAAGTATGCACTTACAGATAAATCTCTTCTTCCAACAGTTGCTATTCTTGATCCCGAACTAGTTAAATCTGTACCTAAAGCTATAACTGCCGATACAGGAATGGATGTAATTACACATGCTATAGAGGCTTATGTTTCAAAAAATGCTACTGATTTTTCAGATGCTCTTGCGGAAAAGGCTGTTACTTTAGCCTTCAGATTTTTACCACAAGCTTATGCTGATGGAAATGATATAGTAGCAAGAGAGAAACTTCACAATGCATCATGCCTTGCTGGTATGGCATTTAACGCAGCTGGACTTGGAATTACTCATAGTTTAGCTCACGCTGTAGGTGGAAAGTTACATATTTCTCATGGAAGAAGCAATGCAATTATACTTCCTCATGTAATTGAGTATAATGCTAATTTAAATAAAGAGACTTTCCGTGCAGAATATAGTATAGCAGCTAAGAAATACCAAAGGCTTGCCAAATTATTGAAGTTACATGCACCAAATGTAAATATTGGTGTTAATAATTTAATTAGAAGCATTGTAGAACTTCAAAAAACATTGATGATTCCAACAACATTAAAAGAGCAAGGTGCTGATATGGAGTTGGCTCAAGCATCAAGAGAAGAAATTATTAATGCAGCTCTTAAGGATGTATGTACAACAGTAAATCCTAGAGAAGCCTCAAAAGAAGATTTATCAATAATTTTAGACAAAATTTTTGAATAAAATATTGTACTATATACCACCCATATAATGGGTGGTTTTTTTATGGTTAATTTTTCAGAAAAGTTGAAAAAATAAATATGATAAAATATAATTTAAAGTATAATTTAAATTATGAAGAAAATAGGGGGTTAAAATATGAAAGAAGAACTATACTCTATAGGGAAAGTTGGAGAAATATGCAAAATAACTAAAAAAGCACTGAGATTTTATGATGAAAAGAAGATACTATCTCCCGATAAAGTATCTGATGAAAACGGTTATAGATATTATAGTAAGAAAACTTTATTATCTGTACCAGTAATAAAATATTATAAGCAAAGTGGATTTACCCTTGATGAAATGAGAACTTTTTTAGAAGGTACTACCTATGATTCTATTCATAAAAGCTTTGGAAGAAAAATTAATGAATTAAAAGAACTTCAGAATGAAATAAACTTAAAATTAAGATCCGTTAAAGATTGGGATGATCTTATAGTTGAGGCACAAATGGTAATTGAAAACGATGTGTCTGATGTAGCTATAAAATATATAGATAATCAAAGATTAATTTTTTTAAATCAAGATTTTAAATATGATTATATGGATTCTATAATCAACATAGAGTTTAACAATTATATAGATAGTATAAATAATGCGATAACAGGTCCTGTAATTATATGTTTTCCATCCTTTGAGGATAAAATTAATGGAAAATGCAATAAAATGAAGATAATGCAAGAGACAATTTTAAAGTGTAAGGAAGAAGAAAGTGTTGAGTTTGGCGGTTGGATGGCAGCCTCTTGTTATCATATAGGAGCTCATGAAACAATTGACGAAACATATAAAAAAATAAAAAAATGGACCCAAGAACATGGGTATGTATGTGCTGAAGAGTCTTATGAGAGATATGTAACAGATTATTGGACTACTAAAAATTCTGATAAATTTGTAACAGAAGTTTTGATTAAGGTCAGAAGAAAAAAATAGTTTTATTATGTCGAAAACATTAACCGTAGGGTAAGGTCTAAAAGCTTGATAATACTAGGTTTATGGAGATTTAATATTAATGAATAAAGATTATCCGTTGAGTTATAAAGCAAATTTATATTAATTGCAATTCAGGCCTAATTGTGTTTGTTACTTAACAAACGCATGGTTTTGAATTGACGAATTATTCTTAATTATTGATTAATTTTTAAGTGTAAGTATGATTATAAGGTTTTAAATCTGCTTAAATATTCTTGAAAAATACATGTTGACTCTGCCCCAAAGGGAAAGGGATATAATCTAATTAAAGAATAAATACCTACAAGATACAAGTGAAAAGGTGTTCATTAGTTTTAAAATAGAATGTACCAAATTATAACAATCTTAAATCATATTTACTTAAATCACACTAAAGTATACTCATCGCAAATTTTTATTTAATATTTAATAATATAAATTTAAAAATTATTAATCGCATAAGCGAAAGGAGTTTTAATTTATGAATGGAGTTTCAAAAGCGGTAAATTTAGAAGCAATCGCTGCGAAAAAGAAATTAACAAGTAGTTTCTTTAAAAGAGGTATATCTCTAGCTTTATTTTCAGGACTTGCCTATGGATTATATACGGCATTTCTAACTATGGGAATGACTAAAGGAGTTTGGGCAGACTGGTATGGCGCTAATACTGCTGGTTTATCTGCATTTGTGGTAGCATATTTACTTGCTGCAATTGGTAATGCAATAAACGATACATGTAGTGCTATTTGGGCTCTTTTATACTCAGGAGTTAAAGGGAAATTTGGAGATTTTATAAGATGTATTAACACAAAGCCAGGACGTATTATGATATTAGCAGCTCTTATAGGGGGACCTATAGCTGGTACTGCTTATGTTATAGCTATTCAAATGGCTGGTTCAATAGTAGTTCCAATTTCAGCACTTTGCCCTGCTATTGCTGCTATACTAGGTAAGATTTTATATAAACAAGAATTAAATAAACGTATGGCTTTTGGTATTGCTATATGTGTATTTGCTAGTTTCTTAATTGGTAGTACAGGAATTAGTGGTGGTGCTTCAGCAAATACTTTCATTGGAATTTTAATAGCTATTATTGCTGCTCTTGGATGGGGATTTGAAGGTTGTGTAGCTGGATATGGTTCAGCAATGATTGACCCTGAAATTGGTATTTGTATACGTCAAGTAACATCAGGTATAGCAAATTTATTTATTTTAGTTCCAGTTTTTGGAATGATAGCTGGTGGAATTAATATTTCTACTGATCTTGTTGTACAAGCATTTACAAGTGCTCCTGCAATGGGCTGGTTTGCTTTAAGTGGTTTGCTATCATTCATTACATTTATGACATGGTATGCTGGAAACAGTATGTGTGGAGCAGGACTTGGTACTTCATGTAATGCAACATATTCATTCTTTGGACCACTATTCTGCTTATTAGTATTAGGTGTATATGGTGGAATGGACGGATGGGCATTACCTTCTGTAGCTTGGATTGGAGCTGTAATAATGATGCTTGGTATCCTTACAATATCTATGAATCCACTTGATTTATTAAAAAGAAAAAAGATGGAGGTAGAATAGATGAAACCGCTTAACTATGCAATTTTAAAATATTTTACTAGAGTTAAAGAAGCTTGCGCTGATGATGTTATAGAAGAACTAAAAGGTGAATATGGAAATTTTAAGGCACTAAAAAAGAACGCTGTAGTTAATGCTTTAATGACAGCAGAAGCAAATGGCCTTATTGAAGAAACAAGATTTGAAATAGATAAGAATAAAGAGTTGAAAGTTTATTATCGTGCTCATGAAGAAGGTGCAGCTACAATTAATAAATATATCAATGATTAATTAGATAGAGTAAATCCCATAAATAGTTATTTTTAGTGTATATTTTATGAATTAATTTTACTTGAAATAACATGCAAGATAGTAAAATTAATTGAAGATTTTTAAAATAAGGAATATTTTTACTTTTCTGAAAAAGGAAAAATATAATAAATTAAAAACATATGAAAGTTATGTAATTGAAAAAAAGTATACTGAGCTAAGAATAGGAAGGAGAAATTATCAATGAGATATTATGGGGAAGAGGCTTTAGGCCTTGTAGAAACAGTTGGATTAGTTCCCGCACTTGAAGCTGCAGATAAAATGCTTAAGGCAGCTAACGTTGAATTAATTTCATATGAAAATATTGGTTCAACTCTTGTAACAATTATGATAAAAGGTGATGTTGGTGCAGTGAGAGCTGCTGTAGAAGCAGGAGCTGAAGCAGCTGCTGCGATTGGTAAATTAACAGCACACAATGTTATGCCACGTCCTATTAGAGAAGTTGGAGATATTGTGTCAGTACACGATATTGATGCATAGAAGGGGAAGGATATACATATGGCAAGATATGAAGCTTTAGGATTAATCGAAACTTTTGGTCTGGTTTTTGCTTTAGAAGCAGCAGACGCTATGTGCAAATCAGCAAATGTTGAACTTATAGGATATGAAAATGTTGCATCAGGTTATATATCTGTATTAGTTCGTGGTGATGTTGGTGCTTGCAGAACAGCAGTAGAAGCTGGTGTTGCAGCTGTTGAAAATATGGAAGGTGGAAACCTTTATAGTTCAGTAGTTATACCAAGACCACACCAAGACCTTGAAAAGATAATACAACGCTATGCAATTCCAATGCCTATAACAGAATAGGAAATAAAGATTTTTTTAAGTAATAAATAAAAGGAGAGAGAAAAATGAATATTATTGATAATGATTTACTCTCCATGCAGGAAGCTAGGATTCTTGTTGAAAACGCTCGTGAAGCACAAAGAAAATTAGCAACCTTCCCACAAGAAAAGCTTGATGAAATAGTTGCATGTATGACTGAAGAAATTGAAAAACACCTAAAAGAACTTGCAAAAATATCTAATGAAGAGTCTGAATATGGAAAGTGGGAAGATAAATATATCAAAAATCAAATTGTATGTAAATATCTAAAAGATAGACTCAAAGGGATGAAGTGTATAGGTGTAATTGATGAAGATAAAATAAATAGGACAAGAGATGTTGGGGTACCAATGGGAGTTATTATAGCTTTTCCACCATCAACAAGTCCTGTATCTACAACAATATACAAAGCACTAATTGCAATTAAATCAGGAAATGCAATTATATTTTCACCTCATCCAAGAGCTAAAAAATCAATTTGCAAAACACTTGATATTTTGATTAAGGCTGCAGAAAGAGTAGGACTTCCAGAAGGCGCTCTTGCATATTTGCATATAGTAACAACAGGTGGTTCATTAGAACTTATGAATCATAAAGATACTTCTCTTATAATGAACACAGGGGTTTCAGAGATGCTTGATGAAGCTTATAAGTCTGGCAAGCCAGTAATCTATGGTGGTAATGGAAATGGTCCAGCTTTCATAGAACGTACAGCTGATATATCTCAGGCAGTTAAAGATATTATCTATAGTAAGAACTTTGACTATGGAGTTGTATCTGCAGCTGAACAATCAGTTGTTGTTGATAGCTGTGTTGCAACTGAAGTAAAACAAGAATTTATTAAAAATGGTGGATACTTTATGACAAAAGAAGAAGCTGAAAAGCTGGGATCTATCTTTTTTAATAAAGATGGAAGTCTTGAAGAAGAACTAATTGGTAAATCACCACAATTCTTAGCTAAGTATGCTGGATTTAATGTTTCTCAAGATGTGAAAGTTCTTATTTCAGAGCAAAAGTATGTTTCTAAAAATAACCCTTATTCAAGAGAAAAGCTTTGCCCTGTTTTAGCCTTTTATATAGAAGAAGACTGGATGCACGCTTGTGAGAAATGTATAGAATTGTTACTTAGCGAGCGATATGGACATACACTTATTATACATTCAAAAGATGAAGAAGTTATTAATCAATTTGCACTTAAGAAGCCAGTTGGAAGAATACTTGTTAATACTCCAGGAACTTTTGGAAGTATGGGAGCAACTACAAACTTATTTCCTTCAATGACTTTAGGTAGTGGCTCTGCAGGTGAAGGGATGACTTCAGATAATGTCTCACCTAAAAATTTAATATATATCCGTAAAGTTGGATATGGAGTTCGTACAGTAGATGAAATTGTTAACGCAGTAGAGCATGAAGAAAATTCTACTTTTACAGTTTCAAATAACAAATTAAATGCAAATGAAATAGATAACTATAAACTATTAGAGAGTATTTTGAAAAAAGTCCTAGATAACTTAAAATAAGAAAATCATATTTAAAATATGAAATACATTAAAGATTGAGAGGTAATAAATTTGGATATTCGTGAATTTTCAAATATATTTATGGAAGCTACTAAAAACATGTCTGATGAAGAACGCGCTAGTCTAATGAAAATGTTTGAGAGTGTTTCTAAAGAAATAACAAAAGATGAGCCAGCTACTTCAAAGGTTGTATATGAAAATAATGGACAAATTCCTGATGGAATGACAGAACGTTTAGTTAAATTAAAAGAAAACTATATGAAACATGTTCCAACAATAACAACACATAGAGCAAGAGCTATTACTAAAATAGCAAAGGAAAACCCTGGTATTCCTAAATCAGTTTTACGTGGAAAATGTTTTAAACATTGTTGTGAAACTGCACCACTAGTAATTCAAGATCATGAACTTATAGTTGGAGCACCAAATGGACAACCTCGTGCAGGTGCATTTTCTCCTGATATAGCTTGGAGATGGATGGTTGATGAAATAGATACAATAGGAAATCGTCCACAAGATCCATTCTACATCTCAGAAGAAGATAAGAGAGTTATGCGTGAAGAGTTATTCCCATTCTGGAAAGGTAAATCAGTTGATGAATACTGTGAAGATCAGTATCGTGAAGCTGGAGTATGGGAACTTTCAGGAGAATCTTTCGTTTCTGACTGTTCATACCACGCAGTAAATGGTGGAGGAGACTCTAACCCAGGATATGACGTTATATTAATGAAAAAAGGTATGCTTGACATAAAGAGAGAAGCAGAAGAAAAATTAACTGAACTTAGCTATGAAAGACCAGAAGATATAGATAAAATATACTTCTATAAATCATTAATTGATACTGCTGAAGGGGTTATGATATATGCTAAACGTATGTCAGATTATGCTGCAGAACTTGCTGCAAAAGAAACTAACCCTAAGCGTAAAGCAGAATTATTAAAGATTTCTGAAGTAAATGCTAGAGTTCCAGCTCATAAGCCAAGCACTTACTGGGAGGCAATTCAAGCAGTTTGGACTATAGAATCATTACTTGTAGTTGAAGAAAACCAAACAGGTATGTCTATAGGACGTGTTGACCAATACATGTATCCATTCTACAAAGCGGATATTGAATCAGGACGTATGACTGATTTTGAAGCATTTGAATTATCAGGTTGTATGCTTATAAAAATGTCTGAAATGATGTGGATAACAAGTGAAGGCGGTTCTAAATTCTTCGCAGGTTATCAGCCATTTGTTAACATGTGCTTAGGTGGTGTTACTAGAGAAGGTCGTGACGCTACAAACGAATTAACATATCTTTTAATGGATGCAGTTCGTCACGTTAAGATATACCAACCATCTTTAGCTTGTCGTATACACAAAGGATCACCACAAAAATATCTTAAAAAGATAGTTGATGTTATCCGTGCAGGTATGGGATTCCCAGCATGTCACTTTGACGATGTTCACATAAAAATGATGTTAGCTAAAGGTGTTTCTATAGAAGATGCAAGAGATTACTGCTTAATGGGATGCGTTGAGCCACAAAAATCAGGAAGATTATATCAATGGACTTCTACAGGATATACTCAATGGCCTATATGTATAGAACTTGTTCTTAACCATGGAGTACCACTATGGTATGGTAAGCAAGTATGCCCAGATATGGGAGACTTAAGTCAATTTAAAACTTATGAACAATTCGAAGCTGCTGTTAAAGAGCAAATTAAATTTATTACTAAATGGACAAGTGTTGCTACAGTAATTTCTCAACGTGTTCACAGAGAACTTGCACCAAAACCACTTATGTCTATGATGTATGAAGGTTGTATGGAAAATGGTAGAGGAGTAGAAGCCGGCGGAGCTATGTATAACTTCGGACCAGGAGTAGTATGGAGCGGTCTTGCTACTTATACAGATTCTATGGCAGCTATAAAGAAATTAGTATTCGAAGAGAAAAAATATACTCTACAAGAATTAAACGAAGCTTTAAAAGCTGATTTCGTTGGATACGAAAAATTAAGAAAAGATTGCTTAGAAGCACCTAAGTATGGTAACGATGATGATTATGCAGATTTAATTGCTGCTGATTTAATTAACTTTACTGAGCAAGAGCATCGTAAATATAAGACATTATATTCAGTACTTAGCCATGGTACACTATCAATCTCTAATAACACTCCATTTGGACAAATGACTGGAGCTACAGCAAATGGACGTAGAGCATGGTTACCTTTATCAGATGGTATAAGTCCATCACAAGGAGCTGACTTTAAAGGACCTACTTCTATAATAAAATCTGTTTCTAAAATGTCTTGTGAAGATATGAATATAGGTATGGTTCATAACTTCAAGTTAATATCTGGTCTTCTTGATACACCAGAAGGTGAGCAAGGAATCATTACATTATTACGTAGTGCATGTGCCCTTCAACTTGGAGAAGTACAGTTTAACTACTTAGATAACAAGACTTTAATAGAAGCTCAAAAACATCCAGAGCAATATCGTGATTTAATAGTTCGTGTTGCTGGATATAGTGCATTCTTTGTTGAGTTATGCAAAGATGTTCAAGATGAAATCATCAGTAGAACTATGCTTACACATTTTTAATTAAAAACAATATGTAACTTGAGAATTTTTAAAAAAATTCTTTAAGGTCTGTAATCTACAGAGATGTTCTGTAGATTGCAGATTAAAGTTAGATATGTATTAAAAATAAAAGTAAATGAAACTGGAGAATGAAGAATATGAGTAATGGAAATTTAGGTATAATCGAACGAAAAGCGACGATTTTTAATATACAAAAATATAATATGTATGATGGAGAAGGAATAAGAACTTTAGTATTTTTCCAAGGTTGCCCACTTCGCTGTAAATGGTGTGCAAATCCTGAAGGAATGATGAAAAAACATAGAGTTATGTTAAAGAGTAATTTATGTGTTAATTGTGGCGCTTGTGTTTCTGTTTGTCCGGTTTCCATACATACCATCTCTAAGGAAACTCTAAAACATGAAGTTAATCGTGATATAGATTGTATTGGATGCGGTAAGTGCAAGGAAGCTTGTCTTAAATCTGCTATATCAATAGTTGGAGAAACAAAAACTATCTCTGAACTATTGGAAATTATAGAGGAAGATAGAACTTTCTATGAAATGTCTGGCGGAGGAGTTACATTAGGTGGTGGTGAAGTTTTAATGCAGCCTGAAGCAGCTTGCAACCTTTTGATGGCTTGTAAGCAAGAAGGGATAAACACTGCAATTGAAACTTGTGGTTATGCAAGCCTAGAAACAATACTTAAAGTTGCGGAGTTCACAGACTTGTTCCTGTTTGATGTTAAACATATTAATTCTGATAGACATTTTCAGCTAACAGGAGTGAGAAATGAGCAGATTTTAGAAAATCTTCAAGAATTACTTCGCAAAAAATACAACGTTAAGATTCGTATGCCTTTACTTAAGGGTATAAACGATTCTCAAGATGAAATAGAAAAGACTATGGAGTTTTTAACACCATATAAAGATTATAAAAACTTTAAAGGAATTGATTTACTTCCATATCATAAGATGGGGGTAAATAAATACAACCAACTAGGAATGGAATATCCTATAGAAGGCGACCCAAGTTTGAAAAATGAGGATTTAGATAGAATAGAAGGATGGATTAAAAAATACGATTTACCTGTAAAAGTAATCCGTCACTAAATGATTTTCAAATAGATAATAAGATGGAAGGTAAAGCTTATGGGAGATTTTTTAGATAGAAATATACAGCGTGTTATACAAGAATCAGTTCCAGGAAAGCAGATTACTATAGCTCATGTTATTGCATCTCCAATGTCTGATATATATGACCGTCTTGGAATTGATGATAAAGGAGCAATAGGTATTTTAACTCTTTCACCATATGAAACTGCTATTATTGCCGCAGACATTGCCACAAAAGCTTCAGATGTTAGAATTGGATTTCTTGATCGTTTTACAGGATCTGTTGTAATAAACGGTGATGTTCAAAGTGTTGAAACGGCACTTAATGCAGTGAATGATACGCTAAAGGATATGCTTGGATTTACTCCAGCTCCCATTACAAGAACATGAGAAAAAAGCGCATAATGGTAATTGGCCCTTCAAAATCTGGCAAGACCACAATAGTTAATGCATTAAATGATTATGATGGTCCATTAAGGCGAACACCAGATTTGATTTACGGTAAGAATACTATTGATGTTCCAGGCGCTTATATAGAAAATGCATGGATGTATAAACATGTAATTGCATTATCTCAGGATGCATCCCATGTGCTTATATTGGTTGACCAGTCTAATTGCACTGAAATATACTCCCCTGGGTTTGCAAAGTCTTTTAGATGCCCGGTAATCGGGATTATAACAAAATGTGACTTAATACCTGAAAATGAAGAGAAGTGTTTAAGGCAGCTAAAAATCATAGGAGTATCAGAGCCATATTTTCATATTAGCTCTCCGATGGGAACAGGAATTGATGCTTTAAAGAAGTATTTATTTGAAAAAGGTGAGGAGTAAATGTCAATGATGAAATTTATTACTGAAGAGTATTTAAGAGATTTATACAGAAAAGAACCTTTTGATACCTACAAGTTACAACAAGGACAGCGCCTTACACCTGGAGCAGCTCAATATTTGTCTGATAGAAGAATAAAAATGAATGATGCTTTAAAATCAAATAAGAATGTTTCTAAAAGCAACCAGGCGGAAACAATAAAAGAAACAGTAAATAACAATTCAAATTTGAATAAAAAGCTTTGTTATAAGTTGAAATCTATGGAGGCAGTATTTCTTGTTACTGGTAGTGAAATATTAAAAGATGATATTATTTTAGCTCAAAATGTTATAAATTTGGGAAAGAAAATATCAAACATCAGAAATGTTGTGAATGGAGAAGGTGTTCTTGAAACTATTCATTGTAAAGAGTGTACGTTTATGAATTCATCGAACTTCACAACTGAGCTTGAGGATTGTTTTGAAATAACAGAATTTCATATGCAGCTTGAAAAAAGCAATGCAATTTTAAAAATGCACACTCTTCGTTGTGCCTTAGGAGAATTGCAATTTGAAATAATTGAGAATTTCAAAAGTGATGATGAGATTTTAAAAAATAGAATTATAGAAAATGTTAATTCAATAATCAATTCATTATCTCAATTAATTTGTTTAGCGGTAGGAGGAAAAGAATGTCAAAGAAAAAAATAACTTTTGAATACTGTGATAAAATGGTTCAAAAGTTTGAAGAAGTTATAGAAAAACCAATTATTAATGATTCCTCTGTTTATTATACAGGTGTGGATCTAGGTACTGCCTGCGTAGTATTGGCTGTTTTAGATGAAAATTACAAACCAGTTGCTGGAGCATATAGATATGCAGATGTAGTTCGTGATGGTATGGTTGTGGACTATATTGGAGCAGTAGGCATTGTAAGAGAGCTTAAAAAAGAAATTGAAGAAAAACTTAATACAGAGCTTCTTTATGCAGCCGCTGCAATTCCACCTGGGACAGATGCATTAGATTCTGGAGCAATTAAAAACGTAGTTCAAGCAGCAGGATTTGAGTTGACATGTCTTTTAGATGAACCTACTGCTGCAAATAATCTACTTAAGATTGAAAATGGTGCAGTTGTAGATATCGGTGGAGGAACAACAGGAATATCAATTCTAAAGGATGGAGAAGTTATTCAGGTTGTTGATGAACCTACAGGTGGTACACACTTTTCATTAGTTATTTCAGGTGCTTATGGAATGCCTTTTAAAGAGGCAGATAAATTCAAAAGGGACAATAAAAATCACAAAGAAATTTTACCGATACTAAGACCAGTAGTTGAAAAGGTGTCATCAATTATTAATAATCAGATTAAGAATTATGATGTTAATGAAATTTCTTTAGTAGGTGGTACTTGTTGTTTGACAGGAATTGAAGAAATCATTCAAAAGCAAACAAAAATATATACTCACAAACCTAAAAATCCTATGTTTGTTACACCACTTGGAATAGCATTAAGTTGTACACAAGATATCATAGAATAATAAAGGGAGTGTTTAAAAGTGGATTTTAGAATTATAAAATCACCTTCTGAGAGCACTAAAGATATTCTTAAAAGACGAATGGGTGGAAATTGTAAAACAGATTTAGAAAACGCTGGTGCAATAGGACTTGTTCAAGGTAAATTTATCGATATGATTTATGCAGCAGATATTGCTGAAAAGGCTGTTGGGGTTACCGTTGAGGATATCAGAGGATTATGTCCACAGCACATGGTTTTAATTGGAATTTTAGGTGATACAGCATCAGTTGAAGCTGCATTAAATGAGATTAAATTGAAAATGAAAGAGGAAAAACAATATGATAGCAGCAAGACTTATTGATAATATATGGGCCACTAGAAAAGCAGAATCCCTGAGCGGACTTAAATTTATGCTTGCTGAGGAAATTGGGGGAATAAATGACGGACGTAGATTTATTGTTGTTGATATTATAGGTGCAGGTATTGGCGATAAAGTTGTCGTTAGTACCGGATCATCTGCTCGTAGAATGTTAGGAGATGATAATATTCCTGTAGATGCAGTTGTTATTGGAATAATTGATCATGATTGTAATTTTGATTAAGCCACATTCGAAAAAATCATAGTATTTTATGATTTTTATAGATATCAAATACTATATTGAAAGGATGTGAAAACATGAAAAAATTAATCTGTGCAAAAGATGTTGAAGCATTAATATTAAAGGGTGAAAAAACACTTTATGTAGATGGGAGCGAAATAATTACACCATCAGCTCAAGATCTTGCAAAAAATAATGGAATAGTGTTTACTGCAGCAGCTCCTGCACCTAAAGTACAGGATTTAGGAGTTAACAAAACTCCAAGCATAGATAATATTGACAGCGAAACGTTACTTAATTTCTTTAGAAAAATGATGGACAAGGGTCTTTTAGAAGAAATGCTTCAATGTTTAAAGCAAAAGAATCTTCCATTTGAAGCAGAGTGTGATCCTAATGGACTTAAAGTTGTTAGAGGAAACACAGTAAAAATGGATGTATTTGATACTGGTAATCCAAATGCAAAAGCTTATTTTCAAGAATTAGTAAGTAAAAAAGAATCAAAAATGAGTGCTGGGTTTTTAGTTATTGAAAATTCAAAATTTGATTGGGAATTAACTTACGAAGAGATTGATTATGTTATTGAGGGAACCTTAACGGTTGAAATCAATGGAAAGACATATACAGCTTATCCTGGAGATGTGTTATTTGTACCATCAGGTTCTAAAGTGGTTTGGGGTTCACCAGATAAAGCTAGGGTATTTTACACCACATATCCAGCAAACTGGGCGGATCTCTTATAGAAGATTAGGAGGATTAGCCTATGAAAGCACTTGGTTTAATAGAAACAAAAGGATTACTTGCAGCTGTTGAAGCAGCTGATACAATGGTGAAATCTGCAGATGTAAGTATTATTGAAAAAACTTATGTAGGTGGAGGGCTTGTTACAATTTTAGTTACAGGTGATGTAGGTGCAGTAAAAGCATCTATAGAAGCTGGAGTAGCAGCTGTTAAAAAACTTGATGAAGAATTTTTAGTTTCGGATCATGTAATTCCGCGTCCTCATGAGGAAGTGGAAAGCATAATTGGACCTAATACTCCACCAGAGGTTTTAGAAGTTCCATCATTTAATGAAGAATTAGAAGAAGTAGAACAAGCCAAAGAAATACAAGAAACAGAAGAAGTAGAAGTAGAAAAACAAGCTGAAAAATTAGAAGAAACAGAAGATGTAGAAGAAGCAGAACAAATTGAAGAAGTGAAAGAAATAAAAAATGCAGAACAGAAAGAGGAAGTATATGTAGTAGAAGCTGAAGATGAGATTAAAGAAGATCAAGATACTTTGAAAATGGATTTAGATAAACTACATAAGTTAGACTTAGAAAATTTGCATAAAGATGATGTAGATAATCTAGTAAATAAAAATGGTATAGAACAAACCCTTTTAATACTAGATAAGCTAAAAGTTATTAAGCTTAGAAATTTAGCTCGTGAATATAAAGATTTTGGAATTACAGGTAGGGCCACCTCAAAGGCAGGTAAGAATACACTAATTACTAAATTTAAATTATATTACGAGAAAAACTAGCTATTTAAGGTTTATGAAAGGAAGTAATGAATAATGGAAAACTTTGATAAAGATTTGCGTTCAATACAAGAAGCAAGAAATCTTGCTAGACTTGGAAAAATAGCAGCTGATAAAATTGCTGATTATACTGAGGAGCAAATTGATAAAATTTTACGTAATATGGTTAGAGTAGCAGAAGAAAATGAAGCTTGCTTAGCACAAATGGCAGTTGAAGAGACAGGCTTTGGTAAAGCTGAAGATAAAACTTTCAAAAACCATTTAGCATCTACTATATTATATGATTCAATCAAAGACATGAAAACTATAGGTGTAATTAGAGAAGATGAGGTAAATAAGACTATAGAGATTGCTGAGCCAGTTGGTTTAGTTATGGGTATAGTACCTTCAACAAACCCAACTTCTACTGCGATTTTTAAATCTATAATTGCAATTAAATCTCGTAATGCTATAGTGTTCTCACCACATCCATCTGCTGCAAAATGTACAATTAAAGCAGTGGAATTAATGAGGGATGCAGCTATTGAAGCTGGTGCACCAGAGAACATCATAAGCTCTGTAACTATACCAACAATTGCAGCTACAAATGATTTAATGAAGAGCAAAGAAGTTGCTATAATAATAGCTACAGGTGGTCCAGGAATGGTTAAAGCTGCTTACAGCTCAGGAAAACCAGCTCTTGGAGTTGGAGCAGGAAACTCTCCAGCATACATTGAAAGAACTGCTAATGTAGAAAAGGCTGTTAGAAATATTATTGCAAGTAAGACTTTTGATTATGGTACAATTTGTGCTTCAGAACAATCAATAATCTGTGAAGAATGCAATTATGATGCAGTTGTTCAAGAGTTCAAAAAGCAAGGCGGATATTTCATGACAGAAGAAGAAACTAATAAAGTTTGTAAGCTGTTATTTAAGAATGGACATGCTATGAATGCTAAATTTGTTGGAAGAAGTCCACAAGTTATTGCAAATGCTGCAGGATTTACAGTTCCATCAGAAATTAAAGTACTTATAGGAAAGCAAAATGGAGTAGGTGAAGGTAATCCACTATCTTTTGAAAAACTTACAACAGTTCTTGCATTCTATACAGTAAAAGATTGGCATGAAGCATGTGAATTAAGTATTGAATTACTTCAAAATGGAATTGGTCATACAATGAGTATCCATACAGAAGATAGAGATATGGTTATGAAGTTTGCTAGAAAACCAGCTTCTCGTATTCTTGTTAATACTGGTGGATCTCAAGGTGGAACAGGTGCAAGCACAGGTCTTAATCCTTCATTTACTTTAGGTTGTGGTACATGGGGAGGAAGTTCAGTATCTGAGAACGTTACTCCAGAGCACCTTATAAACATAAAAAGAGTTGCTTATGGTTTAAAAGACTGCGCAACATTAGCATCTAATGATCCAACTTTCAATCGTATAAAAACTGCTGAAAATTGCCATGCAGTACAAAATCAACTTATGAATATGAGCCCAGCTCAAATTGCAGCAGCTGCAGAAGTTTTAAATAAAGTTAATGATTCTGCTAAAAGCACTAACAATTGTACTGAATGCAATAGTGAAAGCACAAAAAATGAAGAACTTTTAGACTTAGTTAACCAAATAGTTGCTGCTATGAAGGGGGCAAACTAATGGAAAATTGCGAAGAAATATTAAAAGTTTTACTAGAAGCCATTAAAAGCAATGAAGCAAATAATGGAGTTCAGAAAAATTCATCTGAGATTCCAGTAGGAATTTCTAATAGACATGTGCATCTTTCACAAAAGGATTTAGAGAGCCTTTTCGGTAAAGATTATCAACTTACTAAGCTTAAAGACCTATCTCAACCTGGACAATATGCTTGTAAGGAAGTTGTAACAATTTGCGGACCAAAAGGTGCAATTGAAAAAGTTAGAATACTTGGTCCTGTAAGAAGTAAGACTCAAGTTGAAGTTTTAGCTGGAGATTGCGTTAAACTTGGAGTAGCATCACATGTAAAATTATCTGGAGATTTAAATGGAACACCTGGAATCACAGTAATTGGACCAAAAGGTTCTGTTCAAATTGAAGAAGGATTAATGGTTGCACAAAGACACATTCACATGACACTTGAAGATGCTAGAAATCTAGGAGTACATGATGGAGAAATAGTATCAATAAAATTTGAAGATTTAAGAGGCGGAATATATAGCAACGTGGCTATTAGAGCTAATAATTCTTCACAACTTGAATGTCATCTTGATATTGAAGAAGCTAATGCAATGGGCATTAACTCAAAATCAAAAGTAACAATAGTTAAATAATAGTTTATAAATAAAAAAATATTTAGGAGGATTTTAATATGAAATACGATGCATTAGGAATGATAGAAACAAAAGGCTTAATAGGAGCAATAGAAGCTGCAGATGCTATGGTTAAAGCTGCAAATGTATATTTAATAGGTAAAGAATATGTTGGAGGCGGACTTGTAACTGTTATGGTTAGAGGTGATGTTGGAGCTGTTAAAGCTGCTACAGACGCTGGTGCTGCTGCTGCACAACGTGTTGGAGAATTAATATCAGTTCACGTAATTCCAAGACCACATAGTGAAGTTGAAGTAATTCTTCCAGCATCTAAAGAAGCTGCAAAATAAGATTTTTAATTGAAGCATAACATAATAAAAAACACCAATTAGGAGGATTTTAATATGAAACATGATGCATTAGGAATGATAGAAACAAAAGGCTTAATAGGAGCAATAGAAGCTGCAGATGCTATGGTTAAAGCTGCAAATGTATATTTAATAGGTAAAGAATATATTGGAGGCGGACTTGTAACTGTTATGGTTAGAGGTGACGTTGGAGCTATTAAAGCTGCTACAGACGCTGGTGCTGCTGCTGCACAACGTGTTGGAGAATTAATATCAGTTCACGTAATTCCAAGACCACACAGCGAAGTTGAAGTAATTCTTCCAGCATCTAAAGAAGCTGCAAAATAAGATTCTTAATTAAAGCATAACATAATAAAAAACGCTGCTGAAGATAATTTAGCGGCGTTTTTATTCTAGTTAAAACTCTATTTATAATTTGTAATGAACCGTCGCCATATTTAAAAATGATGGAGAATTGACGATGAACAATTGATAATTATAAGAATAAATAACTTTAATAAGATAAAAAGCAATACTTGAAATATGTATGATTCATATTTAACACATTGACAATAAATTTTATAATATGTTATCATATGTAAAAATAGCAGTTTATATAAAATTTGGAAGGAAGATTATTATGTAGTTCTGTATGTTCTAAGATTAGCTCTTTTAGAAAAGAGTTTGTCTATTATGCCAATATAATTTGGTATAAATAATGAGAGTTTATCAAAATAGATAATATTAATTATAGTATTCTCATTTAAAAATTGAAAAATGGGAGTGTTTTTGATGTACTCTTTTTATTAGTAGAACATACTTTTTATAACATAATAATTTTCTAAAAAGAATACCTTCTTTTTAGTTTATTTGTGTTGTGAAAAGTAATGATCACAACTTTTTTTATTTTAATAATTAACTAAGAAAAGAGGTATTTTTTATGGAAAGAATATATAAATATCCTAGAACCCGTCATATTGAAGGATCAAGACTTCAATATGGAGATGAGGATTTAAAAATTATTAATTTTGATTATATAAAAGATAAATATATAGTAGTTGAAGAAAAAGTAGATGGTGCTAACTGCGGAATTAGTTTTGATAAAAATGGAGAGATGCTTTTACAAAGCAGAGGACATTTTTTAAATGGAGGTTATGGAGAAAAGCAATTTTCGCTATTCAAAACTTGGGCAAGGTGCCATACTCATGATTTATATAAGCTTTTGGGAAATAGATATGTTATGTATGGTGAATGGCTTTATGCAAAACACACAGTGTTTTATGATGAATTAACTCATTATTTTATGGAATTTGATATTTTTGATAAAGAAGAAGAAAAATTTTTAAGTACAAAACGAAGAAAAGAAATACTTAAAGATTATAAATTTGTTATTTCTGTATTAGTACTTCATGAGGGTAAATTAAATAACTTCAAAGAACTAACTTCATTTTTATCAAAATCTAATTTTAAATCATCAAGTAGTGAAGAAACTTTAAGGCAAAGTTGTGAGGAGTTAAATTTATCCTTTGATATTGCTAAAAAACAAACAGATTGCTCTGAGTTAATGGAAGGATTATATATAAAGGTAGAAAGTGAAGATTATGTTATGGATAGATTTAAGTATGTGAGATCTTCTTTTCTTAATACAATTTCAGATTCAGAAACTCACTGGTTAAATAGACCTATAATTCCCAACAAATTAAAATTTGGAATAGATATATTTTCTTAAAGGTGGGTGAAGAGTTATGGATAATAAGCTAATAAAAAATATTATAGATAAAAATTTTGATTTTGATGAAATAACAAAAAATTTTCCTATTATTTATAAGCTTAAGAATATAGATCAAAATCCTAAATATCATAAGGAAGGAAATGTTTATGTCCACACTAAAAAGGTCTGCCAAGAATTAATTAAATTACAGGAGTGGAAGGAACTTGATAATGTTGAAAGAGCTACAGTGTATCTCGGAGCTTTCTTTCATGATATAGGAAAGCTGATTTGTACTAGATTAGAAAATGATGAAATAATATCACCTAAACATGGAGTAAAAGGTTCAAAGCTTTTTAGAGAAATTTTTTATAAAGAATATCATATAAGTTTTAAATTAAGAGAGGAAATAGTTTCATTAATTAAATATCATGGACTCCCATTATTTTTTATTAATAGAGAAGATATGGATTATGATTTAATTAAAGCTAGCCAATCTGTTAACATGAAATTATTATATCTTATTGCAAAAGCTGATCTATTAGGGAGAGAATGCGATGATAAAGAGGATATTCTTGATAATATAGAATGCTTTAAAGATTATGTAAAAGAGCTAGGCTGCTTTTATTCATCAAAAAAGTTTACCAATAAATATACTAAATTTTTATATTTAAATAAGCAAAACATATGGTATGGTGATGAAGTCTTTGATACAACAACTTGTGAAGTAACGGTAATGGTTGGATTACCTCTTGCTGGAAAGGACACATATATAGAAACTTATTTAAAATCCATACCTATGATTTCTCTAGATGATATTAGGAAGGAATTTAATATTTCACCAAGAAAGGACTCTGCAAAAGTAGTTGCTATTGCTAAAGAGAGAGCAAAAGAATTTCTAAAGAAGAAAATTTCTTTTGTATGGAATGCTACTAATATATCAAAAGAAATTAGAAAAAGTTTATGTAGCCTATTTTCAGCATATGGTGCTAGAGTAAGATTTATATATATTGAAGCACCTTATAGAGAACTACTCTCAAGAAACAAAATTAGAGATAGAGTTGTTCCAGAGAAAGTTATAAATAATATGATAAAGAAATTTGATATGATAGAAAACTGGGAAGGATATGAAGTAGAATATATAGTTAGTAACAGTTAGATTTAAGAGTAAGTGATTATATAATAAAAGACGGCATTCTTGCCGTCTTTTAATCTTAAAAATTAAAATCATCATCTTCAATTAAATTTATATCTTTAATATCAATTGTTAAATCTTCAAATTTTTTAGCAAATAGTTTAAATGTGAAAATTGGCGACTTTGTAGAGCTAGACACTAAAGGTAATGGAAAGTTTAGATATACGGTGAAGGACATTGAAGGTGTTTCAAGTGGTGTTGATAGAGATGCAGAGTTACTGGGATATGGTAAGGTGCAGCAAAGTGAAAAGCTAAAAAACATAGATAGAAGAGAAATTATTCATGTTAAAGGTAGTGATGATGAAGAGTTAAAAGAGAAATTATTAGAGATTGATAACAGTAATTTTTATAGCACTATAAATGATAAAAAGAATAATTAAATATAGTGCATGAATTAGGAAGGATCAGCTGAACTTATATCATAGGAGAGCTGAGGAAAGGTGAAGCAAATACTGTAGGAATTTCACTAGGAGTATGGATAACTTTAAGATTTGCAATTGATTATCCTAAAATGGTAGAAAAATTAGTATAGTGAGAAGTAATGATAAAAAGTGAGAAACTTCATATAAATGGAGCTTCTCACTTTGTACTATTTTTAAGCTAAGAAGTTTTAATATACTATCTCTACACCTTAATTATATCATATATAACAAAATAATTATAGACTGGTAATTTCAGGTGTATATGCTAAAATAGCAATATTAATTTAAAAATGCTAATGCTCATTGCAAGGAGGAGATATTTTGTCAATAAATAAATCTGAATGGCTAGTAGAAATGGAATGGTTAGAAAATGTACTTAGGGAGGTAAAAAGGCAATTAGAAGAAAAGAGAAATTCCAAATATCTTTTTAAAAAAGAGGCTATTGAGACACAAAGAGAATTATGGGAAAATGTTGGAGCTGTTTCAGTAGAGAATGGTTTACAGCATGTTGTAGATTTTATGCAATTTATTAATACTATGAAAATTCAAAAGACGAGCCATGAGTTTGAAAGAAAACTAGTTGATAAATATGAGAATATGATTTCATCTCCTTACTTTGCAAGAATGGATTTTAAGGAAGAGGGAGAAGAAAAAGCTGAAAAGTGTTATATTGGAATTTCTAACTTAATTAATGAAGATTTCGATTTTCTTATATATGATTGGAGGGCTCCAATTTCTAGTATGTTTTATGATTATGAAATTGGAAATGCTTATTATAAATGTCCTGAAGGGATTATAAATGGAAAAATATCAATGAAAAGGCAATATAAAATTAGTGATGGCAAAATCGATTATATGTTTGACAGTAATATAAAAATAGATGATGAAGTGTTGCAAGATATATTAAGTAAAAGTAGTGATAATAAAATGAAGGCTATTATAACTACAATTCAAAAAGAGCAAAACAAGGCAATTCGTAATGAAAAATATAAAAATTTAATTGTTCAGGGGCCAGCTGGAAGTGGGAAAACTTCTGTTGCTCTTCATAGAATTGCCTATTTATTATATAAGCATCGTGATATTATAACAGCTAAAAACATAGTGATATTTTCTCCAAATAATATTTTTAATGATTATATTTCTAACGTTTTACCTCAGCTTGGAGAAGATAATATGTTGCAAACTACATTTAAAGAATATATGCATAAAGTTCTAGAGGATGTAGATGGTAAGGAAGATTATTGTGAAATGATGGAGAAGATTTTTGGTGATAAGAGTGAGCCATTTTATGATGTTAGGATTAAAAGTTTAAAATTTAAGTCTTCTGTGGAGTTTGTTAATTTATTAAAAGTATATATAGAACACTTAGAAAAAATAAGTAGGGATTTTGAGGATATTACTTTAAGGGGGGAAGCTATAATTTCAGCAGTGGAAATACAGGAATTATTTTATAAGGACTATAAGAGTTTACCTCTTAAGAGAAAATTAGAAAAGCTAAGGCAAAGAATTTTATATCTTATAGAACCTTATAAAAAAAGATTAGTTGATAAAGCAGTGGAAGAAGCAGAAGAATCTGGTGAATATTTAGAGAAGGATGAAATAGTTAAAGTAAGTAAATCCTTAGTAGGTGGAGAAATTAAAGCTATAGTTAATGAGGTGGAAGAAAAAACTAAATTTGATTTGATGGATTGCTATAAAACCTTTTATGAAGATTTAGAGGGCTTCTTAAAAATGGCAAATATTAAATATGATAATGAAAGTATTAGAGAAATTAAAAGATATACCCTAGAAAATTTAAGGGCTAAAAAGATAAATTATGAAGATCAAATAGCGTTATTATTTATAAAAGGAGCTGTAGGTGGTATTCCAAAAACAGAAGAAGTAAAGTATGTAATTATTGATGAGGCTCAAGATTATACACCATTACAGTATGAAATTTTCAATCAATTATTTAACAAAGCAAATAAAACAATCCTTGGTGATATATCTCAATCTATTAACTCTTATATGAATGTTGGAAGTTATAACAATGTTGTAAATATACTTAAAGCTGAGGATACTTCTATAATAAATTTAACTAAAAGTTATAGGTCAACAATGGAAATAACTAAATTTTCACGAAAAATATTAAGTGAGGAAATTCATGATGAATACGTGGAAAGAAGTGGAGATTGGCCCAGATTAACTGGTCTTTTAGATGAAAAAGATATAAATGAAAGAATAGTGGAAGAGGTAAAAGTCCATAAGGATTATGGGCACAATTCTATAGGAATAATAACAAAAAATATTGATGAGGCACAGAGGGTTTACAATTATTTGAGTGATAGGATTAATGTTAAAATGATTGTAAGTGAGGATGATGAGTATGTTGATGATATTTTAGTTATTCCTGCATATCTTGCTAAGGGGTTGGAATTTGATGTGGTTATGATATATAATGCCAGTGATTTAAGGTATAAGGATGAAGAGGATAGGTTGCTACTTTATACAGCTTGCACAAGAGCCCTCCATGTTTTGGATATATTTTATTTAGAGAATGTATCATCATTATTAAAGTAAAAATAAATAAGGAATACAGAAAAAGTCTATCTTACAATTTGTTTAAGAAGTTATGTAATAACACAGTGAAATTAAAGATTCGGTAGAAACTTGAATTTGTATTAGTTGTTTTTATTAGGAGAGGGTTATGCTTATAGAGCATATGATGAAAAAGACAATTTTACGCCTACAACAAATAATTATTTTAAGAAAATAACTATATGCCGTTCATGATACTAATCAGCTAGTATAGTGAATTTAAAATGTTAAATAAAATATTGGGTTAGAGAAAAATACTCTAACCCAATACATTTGAATAATTTAATATACTAATTCTAACTTATTAATTCCCAAGGTGTATCCCATGAATTTTGTACTTTTGTATCTGGAGCAAAGCCGCGTGTCCACCATTTTGCTTTATAAATCTTTCCTTTATAACTAACTTTATCTCCGGCATTATAGCTTATATTAGGTTTCCATTGATCTTCAAGTGGTAACTTAGGAATTTCATCCTCTGAAGACTCTTCAAGTCCAGTATCAGTAATCTTATAAGTTATACTAGTACCTTTTTCTAATTCTAATTCATTTTCTGTATTTGTAATTAACAATCTATTATCTGGCTCTTTGTGTTTTATTGTAATATAATATCCAGATTTAATATCAATATTTTTAATTAGTGATTCATTTTCCTTATCGCTAATAAAATCTTTTGTATAAACAGTATTTCCTTCAGTATCTCTTATTAAAATTGATGCATAACTGTCTGTAAAGTAAACATGAGGTGCACCTTTTTTTATATCCATTTTAGCTTGTTTAGAGAGTAAATCTAAATTTAATTCTGCAAAAACCCAATCTCCTAAGCCTTTGAAAGTTATATTAAAGCTTTTACCTAAGTAAGGATTTTTATTAGGTTTTGGTATATCATTTTTACTAATTTGTTTTAATTCATTTTTAGTAATTTGATATGAATTAGTAGCAGCTTTATTAAGTTCTAAATTCTTATCTTTATTAGTTATAAAAAGTCTATTAGAATATTCTTTGTGTTTAACTGTTAAATAATATCCTTCTTTTAAAGGAATATCTTTTACTAAAGCATCATTTACTTCATTACCAATAAAATCTTTATAAAAAACTGTCTCTCCATGGCTATCTTGAATTAAAATTGAAGCATAGCTATCATTAAAGTAATAATGAGTTTCAATATTTTCGATAGTAAGTTTACTAGTTAAATTCTCAAGATCAAGGTAAAGTTTTGCAAACTGATTATCATTATATCCTTTAAAATCAAAGGTAAAGACTGAGCCTTCATTTGGATTTTCTTTATTTATTGTGGAATTCGGTAAAATGTCTTTGTATTTTGCTAACATTTCACTTTTTAAAGGTTCTGTTAAAGCATCTATTGCCAGTTTTAGCTCTATTTTTGACTCTGCGCAATCACTTTCAGCCATCAGTTGTTCTTCATAAATTTTAGCTGCAAAATTATTAATTCTTCCAGCCAATTCTTGATTTAGGTTTTGGTTTAAGCTTTCATTTTTTAGTCCTTGGTTAGTAACAATTAGTGTATTAGTCTGATTATTAGTAAGAGAAGTTTTATTGTCTCTAATTTTTAAACGTGAAGGTTCACGATGATATAATCTAATTTTATATCCTTCTTTTAAAGTTTGATTACTATTTTCTAATACTGCATTTGTACCAGTAATTGATTTTGTATAAGTAACATTATTATTTTGATCTAAGATCTCAATTTTAGCATACTGCTCATTTGGAAAATAATCATGTGGCGTCTTATTAAGAACTTTCACATTCAACTTTTGATTTTCTAAGTCCACAGTAGCTGTAGCAAATAAATTATCAGATATTCCTAAAAAGTCTATTTCTTGATTTAGTAAAGCACTTTTTGTTCGTAATTTATAATTTAAAGTTACATTATTATTAGTTTCTTTAACCTTTAAATAATGAGTATCAAGTGTATATGATTTATTTGAACTATTTGTATTATAAATAGTATAAATACCTACTGGCAATTGACCTAAAGAAAGGGTTGGATTTGTAATAACAATCTTTTTAACTTCTTTATCCCCATTCATTATATAAAGAGTTTGATTTTTAATTTGATTAAAGTCATCAATTTTAAAATTTAAGGTTACATTTCCTTTTAAACCAGTAGTAGCTAAATCATCTGTAGTTACTAAAGATAAAGGAGTTTCAAGTTTAAGTAATTGTTGTATTTGAGAAACTTGGCTAGCAGGAACAACCTCATTTAACGGTACAATAGGTTTATAATTTTTATATCTGTTTTCTTCCTTTTGCCAAGAGGTCATATCTCCACCAAAGGATTCTATAACTGGCGTAAAATCTAGTTTACTTATTTGTCCATAAGCTTTACTGATTAAATCAAACTGTTTATAGTCAGATGTATTAAAACCAGAAGTATTTGCTAATTTATGATATTCTTGATTAAAATGAGTAAAACTATCATCTCCAGCTTTATCCTTCATAAGTATATATCCATATAGTTGCTCTCTTAATCCCCAGGTATTAAAAGCTGCTTTATCTTGGTGCCAAAGTTTATTTACATTATAGTCAACAGTATCTTTTCTACCATAATCATATAACCATCCATTTGCAAAAATATTTACGTCTGAATCTTTTTTCTGAAGACTATGAGCATATATATTATTCCAAACTTCACCTCTAGTGAAATCGTCTTGATAACCATGACCAATTTCATGTAAGGCTCCCCAACCTTTGGATAGCCAAAAGCTAGCTACTGAATCTGAGGTTTCTGCTGTATGATTGCCACCATAATAACCACCACCAGGACCGCTCTTATCAGCTTTTATAAAATATTTATTAGGAACATTTTTATCAGTTTGAACATTTGTATTAAAACTGATTCCAGCTAACTTATTGTAATACTCAAATACTTTACGATAATAAAGAATTAATTGGTCAATTGAAGAAAAATCTTTCATATTTTTCATGTAAGCTTTATCTTTTTGTGGAACTAATAATTGAAAATAATCATCTATTACTAAAGCAAAGGGAGCTGCTGCTTTGTCCCACTCATTAAAAAATGATTGTTCATTTTGTCCTCTTTTATAAATAGGCAAAGTCTGCATGTTGCTAGTTACCCTATATTCAATTTTAGGTTTTTCACTACCACCATAAACCGTATCTACAAATGGAACGGAGCTATATGGAGTTGATATAGTAACTGATGTTTGATTAAATGTTTTAGATGCCTCATGTTGATTATTATCATTTAATAATCTTATAGTTAAATTTCCTTTAAAATTAGGATTCACCTGTCTAATTGTCAACTGTACATTTGCAGGTAAAATTATACCTAAATCCTGTTTATCATGACCAAGTCCTTTAGAAAAACCAGTTTTTCTAAACCAAGTAGGATCTTCTAAGGTATAAAGTTCTTTTTGTTTTACTTCATCAGCATAAACATTTGTTGTAGTTCCAAATATGGCACAAATGAATAATACTTGAAACATTAAAAATTTCATAAAAGTTTTCATTAGTTTTTCCCCCTTTTATTATAAATTAAGTCTGTTAAATCAAATGAGTTCTAAAATAAAGCAATAAATCTAGAATAGATTTTTTAATATTT